>JAICHC010000077.1 GCA_025922795.1 Candidatus Binatia bacterium
ACACCAAGCACTTCAAAGGCCCAGGGCATAAAGGCCGGATTCCGCTTTACAGCAGGGCTTGACAGTAAGAACAGCGGGCCTGGAAACTCGCCCAACCGTGAGATTGGTGCTCCAAAGCAAGCATGTGAACCTCCAACAATCGAATTACGAGGGACCTATGGCAAACATATATTGGCACTCGACGCAGGTTGATTCCATGCTCGGGCAGTTGGGTACGGATCCTCAGCAAGGCTTAACTGTAGAGGAGGCACGCCGGCGCCTCGAGGTCCACGGTTATAACGAGCTGAAAAAGGAAGAGAAGACTTCTCCCGTCATCCTTTTCATCAATCAGTTCAAGAACACTCTCATAATCATATTGGCGGTTGCCACGATCCTATCAGCGATCATCGGGGACCTGCTTGACGCCGGCATTATCCTGGCGATCATCGTCTTCTGCGCTCTGTTGGGTTTTGTTCAGGAGTATCGCGCTGAGCGCGCCCTGGACGCATTGAAGAAAATGCTCACCCCGACGATTACCGCGTTGAGAGGAGGGCGGGAAGAGGAAATTCCGTCTAAGGAACTGGTCCCTGGTGATATCATCCTGCTGGAAGCCGGAGATAAGATCCCCGCCGACGGGCGCTTGGTCGAAATTTACTCATTGCAGTGCGACGAGGCTCCATTGACCGGGGAGTCCTTTCCCGTGGAGAAAGATCTCAAAGTTTTACCCGAAGCCGTGCCGGTAGGGGATAGAAAAAATATGGTATTTACCGGTACTGCGGTCAGCTACGGCAGAGGCAAGGCAGTGGTGACGGATACTGGATTCAAAACTGAGTTCGGGAAGATCGCCACCGAATTGGCGACTGTTTCGCAGGAGAAAACGCCTCTGGAAAAACGCACGGAAGAGATTGGGAAATGGCTTGGAATCATTGCCGTGAGCGCGTGTGTTTTAGTTGTGGTCACCAGCATCATCCGAGAAGCCTTAGGCGGAAGCTTAAATCTGCAATTCATTTTAATGATGCTGATGTTCGCCATTGCTCTTGCAGTAGCCGCAGTTCCCGAAGCGCTGCCGGCCATCGTGACGGGCGCCCTGGCCATCGGCATGCGTGAAATGGCAAAGCGCAACGCGCTCGTAAGAAAAATGCCGGCGGTGGAGACTCTGGGCTGTACGACGGTGATCTGTTCCGACAAGACCGGAACCTTAACCAAGGGAGAGATGACGGTTCGCCGAGTATTTGGGGGCGGAAAGTCGGTCGAGGTGAGCGGCGTCGGCTATGCACCCGAAGGCCACTTGAGTCCGGCTTCTAACACTCCATCTCTGAACATGCTTTTTAGAGGCGGAATCCTGTGCAACGACTCGGCGCTTCTGGAGGCGGGAGGCAAGTGGTCCATCAAAGGCGATCCGACGGAAGCCGCCCTTATGGTCCTTGCAGCCAAGGCCGGGCTGGGGAGAGACGAAATCAGAAAGCAATATCCCAGGATCGGAGAATTTCCTTTTAGCTCGGACCGAAAACGCATGACCACGATCCACACGATGGAGGACGGCAAGCGCAGAGCGTTCATGAAGGGAGCTCCCGAAGTGATCCTCGATCGATGTTCATCTCTCTTGAATGGAGATGAAGTCATGGCGTTGAACGACAGCGAACGTAAGAAGATCCTTTCGGCAAACGAGGAAATGGCCACCGACGCCTTGAGGGTTCTTGCCATAGCCTACAGCGACCTCCCGGAGGCGGATGAATATAAGGAAGACCTCATTGAGAAAGACCTCGTCTTTCTAGGCTTGATCGGCATGATGGATCCGCCCAGAGAGGAAGCCCTCGAGGCGGTGCGGGTTTGTCTCCAGGTAGCAATCAAGCCCATTATGATCACCGGTGACCATAAACTTACTGCGCTAGCCGTAGCGAAGGAACTTGGAATTCACCGCGATGGCGACCTCGTATTTACGGGGGAAGACCTAGGGAAAATCGACGATAACGAATTCGAGCGTGTCGTCGATAAAATCACCGTGTACGCCAGGGTCTCTCCTCTCGATAAGCTCAAGATCGTCAAGGCGTGGAAGAACCGAGGCGAAATCGTTGCCATGACCGGCGACGGGGTCAACGATGCCCCAGCCCTCAAACACGCCGACATCGGCATAGCGATGGGCATCACCGGCACCGAAGTCGCGAAAGAGGCGGCCGATATCGTTTTGAGCGATGATAATTTTGCCACTATTGTCCGGGCCATCGAGCGGGGCAGATGGATCTATGACAACATTAAAAAATATCTGACCTATCTACTCAGAGCGAACATTACCGAAGTCGTCGTGTTAGGCGGCGTTGTCATGGTTATGGGGCCCGAATACTTGCCGCTTCTTCCGGCGGCGATTCTGTATATCAACCTGGCCACAGATGGTCTTCCAGCGCTGGCGCTGGGTGTGGCGCCGGCGGATCCGGATATCATGCAGAGAGCTCCGCGTGATCCTCGAGAGAGCGTTTTCTCAAAGGACGTAAGAATGCTGATCCTTATGGCGGTACTCATCGAGTGCCCCTTATTCCTGTGGATGTTTTTTCGATCGCAACCGGATATGGAACTTGCGAGGACTCTAGTCTTTTTCATGTTCGTTTTTATCGAGCTCCTCATCGCCATTAACTTCCGCTCTTTAAGATACAGCCTGATACAAGCGCCGCCGCACAAATGGCTCCTGATCGCCATCGCCTGGGAGCTGGCTCTGATTGTGGTGTTGGTCCAATTCCCAGCGGTCCGAGACGCCTTTGGCATCACCATGCCGTCAGGCTCCGACATCGGGATGATCATTGCCCTCGGCGTCGGCATTGTCATTGTGATCGAGATGGCCAAGGCCGGATTCAGAACGACGGCGCGCGGGCGCGCTACGACGGCTTACGCGGAACGGGGGTAAGCAGAGTTTTGTCATGCGCTGAAGGGCCGGCCGCGACTTGCTCGGGATTGTCAGTCCGCTCGGCTCACGACGCGTGCAACGAAACCAGTTTGGAACACGGGATATTAGACGAGTCTTACGGTGCTAGTGCGTGGATACTCAGAAGCGCTCAAACAAAACGGCGGGTTTAGAGGGTGCTCCTAGCAACTCACTGTTCTTTCCATTGCCTTAACATAGAAGCGAGGATGGAGAGGAGCAGGATCCCGCCCACGACACCCAGAGAAACACCGATGGGAATCTTGTAAAAATCGACAATCAGCATCTTCGCGCCGACGAAACAGAGCACGAATGACAGCCCAACTCTGAGGTAGTGGAACATCTCCATGACTCCGGAGAGGAGAAAAAAAAGCGCGCGCAGTCCAAGGATGGCAAAGACATTTGATGTATAAACGATGAACGGGTCCAAAGTGATAGCGAAGATGGCGGGGATGGAATCCACGGCGAAAATAACATCGGTGGTCTCTACAACCACAAGCACCAGAAAGAGGGGGGTCGCCCATAGCTTTCCATGTTGGCGAATGAAGAATCGTTGTCCCTGGTAGTCCGGGGTTACCTTCATGAAGCGGCGGACCAAAAGGACAGCCGGATTTTTCTCCGGCTCGATTTTTTCCTCACCCGCGAATAGTAACTTGATCCCCGTAAAAATCAGAAAGCCGCCGAAGACATAGATCATCCAGTGAAAGTTGGCGAGCAACGCTGTTCCCGTCGCGATAAAGGTGGCTCGCAAGACCAGAGCCCCGAGAATACCCCAAAAAAGGACTCGATGCTGGTATACCGCCGGGACTGCGAAGTAGGAGAAGATAACCAGGAAGACAAAGAGATTATCCACGCTTAAGGACCACTCGATGACATAGCCGGTTAAAAATTCCAGCCCCTTTTCCGCGCCCCGGAAGTAATAGACCCCCAAACCGAAGATGAGGGCTAGTGAAACCCAGGCGCAGCTCCAAGCCGCCGCCTCTCGCAGTGAAACCGCGTGCGCTTTACGATGGAGTACCAGGAGATCGAGGGCCAATATGCCTAAAACGAAGACGTTAAAAACGACCCACAAAAACAGTTGCGAATCCATTCAGATACCCCTTCACGTTTGATATCGGCGACGGTCGTCTCATACGACGTCAAATATCGGGATCGTGATCCCTAACGAGCAAAAATGACGCGAAGGGAATGCTAAACGCGGAAAACCTGAAGCAGGTGAATGTTGCCTGGATTGATATTTACGATGGAGCGGATCAACGTTGAGCTGTTGAGGGAAGATTGCGTGAACTTCTTCCCGTCAGTTCGAACTCGCCGCGAGAGCGGATCGGTGTGACCTTGCTCTTCTCGTTCTTCGCCGGTCACGGCCTCCCCGGCGAACTCTGCCGGCGCCATGGCAAGCACTTGCGTCCCGAGGAAACACAGCGCGATTACGAAAAGCAATAAAGCGGAGGCTATCGAATGTTTCACAAACGTTATGCCTCTAACAATTCAGAAACTTTAAGTCAACACGCATGTGGATCCAATCATCAGGAAAGTGATGTCGCGGCAGCGGAGATTGAAACATCACCCCATTGGGGGTCGCCCGGGGCCATTGATTTCGAGTCAGGAACTCAACCGTCGCAATCCATAGGTTGCATTGTCGGGAGATAACGGCTGTTTGGCGCGATGCAGGCGCATGCCATGCTCATAGAAATTCCTAAAGTGGGTTGAGCTTCCGACGCGGACCGTAGAAACAATATTAGAATGGCGCGCTAGCGGCCAGCCCGCGAATAATTATGCTCTCGGCTCGTAATGAATTCCAATAACGCGGCTTTGCCATCATCGGTTACTTTTCTAGCGCGCTGCAAAGCGGGTACGATCTGGCCCGGCTCCTCGACGCGCTCCGACCAGCCGCCGAGGGATCTTGCCAAGTCGGCATAGTTGCCGAGGATGTTCATCGTGCCGTAGCGCTCGTGAGAGGCTTGCATGCTGTGGGTTTCCGCGGCCATGAAGTTGTTGTTCAGCACAATGGTAAGGGTCGGGATGTTGTTGCGCACGGCGGTTTCGAAATCCAGTCCCGTCATGCCAAAGGCGGCATCGCCCATGAAGTTGACGCAGAATTTTTCCGGCGCGGCGAGCTTGGCGCCCATGATCAGCCCCAGGCCGGTTCCCAGCGCGTGCGATTTGCCCCAACCGATGTAAGTGCGCGGTGCCGGGGCTTGATAAAAAGGCACGAGCTGATTGCGCGGACTGCCGGCGTCGTGGGTAACGATCGTGTTTTTGCGATCGAAGAGATTCATGAATTCCCACATGACGCGGTAGGGATTGAGCGGTTTTTCATCGGAGGTAAGCTTCGGCATCCACTCGGCCATCCATTCCTCTTTACCTTTTTTGATCTCGGCTGCGGTGCCGTTCGCTTCGCGTTTTTTATTTCCCAGCTCATCTTTGATTGCGTCGATGAATTGGCGTAGCACCGGCTTGGCATCGCCCAGAATCGGATACTCGGCAGGATAGTGTTTGTTGATATCACGCTCGTCGTTGGTGGCATGGATGATCGTCTTGCCGGCCGGGATCGGCGCCGCGACGATGCTGTGCTTGGTTAAGCTTGCGCCGATGGCGAAAATGACATCGGCGTTTTGGAGAAAACTGTGAACCGGCCGGGGCATGACGCCGGCGCCAGTACCGAGCGAGAGCGGATGATGTTCCGGGAAGGCGCTTTTTCCTTCCAGCGTAGTGGTTACGGGGGCTTGCAGCAACTCGGCGAGCTCGACCAGTTCGTCCGAGGCTTCCGCATAAAGCACGCCCTGTCCCGCGACGATGACCGGTGTCCTGGATTCGATCAGAATTTTCGCTGCTTCAGAGACATCGCGCGCGTTGGCGCCGCTCACGGTGCGCTTGACCGGGGAGTAGTGAATAGCCGCTTCCGGGAACTCTTCCAGTGCAGCGTCGTTGGGAATTTCCATTAACACCGGGCCCAATCTTCCCATCTTCAAATAACTGAAGGCGCGCCGCATGATTTCGGGCACCTGGCTGGCGAGCGTGATCTCTTCCGCCCACTTGGTCACCGGAGCGTAGGATTGGACCGAACGAAAGAAATGAAAGACCTGGGAGGTGTCGCGCGCGTGGCCGACGGGAAGCAAAAGAACGGGAACGGAGTCGGAATACGCCGTCGTGATGCCGGCAAATGCGTTCTCGGCGCCTGGTCCCGCCTGCATGGTAAAGACTCCGATGCGTTTACCATTCGTGACGCGGGTGAAACCGTCTGCACTCCCGACGCCGACCCGCTCTTGGCGGCACACGATGGGCCGGATGCCCGCCAAAGCCGCGGCTTCGATGAGCGTGTTGGTCGGGTAGCAGCTTAGGAAGTTCACGCCTTCGCGTTTAAGAATTTCACTGATGACATCGACGACTCGCATCGGGCCTCCTGTGTATTGACACTGCCGGGGTAGTTTAGTGATCGGCAGTCATTTCGAAGCGCAGCTGAGAAATCTTTCCGAGAAAGTGACTCTGAAAAAAAGACCTCTCACCGAGCCCGTCCCGACCTGTGCCGGAAAGTTCGAGATGACAGATTCGAACATTCTCGATGGTGGCATGGCCGAAATGACTGCGAGCCAACTTGTGTTACTCGCTCGCGGTTTCCCAGTACTTTTCTTTCTTCAACTGCTCTGCGACAAATGCCTTGGGATCTTGGGTTGATGGGATTTTCGCGACAATGCACGCCACGTGGCGCAAATCGTTTTGTTCGGGCGTGAAAATGACATGCGGCGGAACTTTACCAGAAGCGAGACCGTTGACGCACTGCAAAAGGAATTTTCGCACGGCGATGACCGTCTTGTCGCTCACGCCGAGATGTTCCTGGGAGCGGTCGTAAATCGGGCCCATGCTCTCGGTTGCGCAGGAATCATGAACGAGAAAAACCCGGCCCATGCCGGTAAAAGTTTCTTCCCGTTGTTCAACCCGGTCCTGGAGGTAGTTGTTTTGCAAGTTGCGCACTTTTTTGAAATCCGGTCCGATTTCGCGCTCGTGTTGCCGCTCTTCGCCGCGGATCGGCCGGTTGCGCCGAAAGTGAATGTTGTAACGCATACTATGTTCATCATCGATCGGGACGTGAGAGTGAATTGTGTAGCCTTCGGCATTGCCCTTGAGCCCACCGGTCGGAATAAAGCCGTGACAGGGAAGGACGATGTTAGAAACGCGCAAATAGATCGTGGCGGCGTCGGCTTTGCGGCAGGAAATCATTCGCACGCCGTAGTCGGTTTCGATCCCTTCGAGCGCCGGCGCCGAGTCTGCGGCGTACATTTCGGGATCGCCACCGCCCCGTTGCTTTGCCGAAAATGCTTGATGCAAGACCGATAGATGGGAGGAATCGCACTCGCCTTCGAGTCCTTGAAGCCAACTACAATCTTGCACGGATTTGGTCACGTATAAATGATCCGGTGGCAAATTCAGCCACTCGTAATTGGGCAGCAGCGGCATCTTCTCTTTGGGACCGAGATAACTCCAGACCATGCCACCGGCCTCTTGGCATCGGTAGGCGTTGTGGTGGACTTTGTCTTTAAGCGTGCTGCCGGAGGGCTCCGCCGGAGTTTCCAAGACTTTACCGTCGATGTCGTATTTCCAGCCGTGATAAACGCAGCGCAGGCCGCATTCTTCATTGCGACCGAAGAACAATGAAGTGCCGCGGTGGGAGCAATGTTCAGCTAAAAGTCCGACACGCCCTTGGCTGTCGCGAAAAGCCACCAGATCTTCGCCGAGCAAGCGAACGCGCACCGGAGCGCCGTCACGCTCCGGAATTTCTTCTGATAAAAGCGCGGGAATCCAGTAACGCCGCATGAGCTCTCCCAGCGGCTTTCCCGGTCCTGTCCGAGTCAGCAATTCATTTTCTTCGCGCGGCAGCATGATTCGTTCTTCCTGATTTTTCAGCCAACGGCGGCACTATCACCGCGTGCCAAGCTGTCGATCAACGCTTCTCTATCATTCCGCGCGCGATTTGCAACTGAAGTTGGCGTGGCGGGTTGTTTTCACCGATGGCAGCGTTAAGGAGACTAAAAGCGCACGCGCCAGCTGTAATTGATCAGGCCGAGGTATTCATGGAGCACGGCCGAAAGTTCGCTGGCAGCGTGCTCGCCGGGGAAGAAACTTAAGGGCGTCAATTCGAGCTCGCCGACGGCGAAATCGCCGGGGGCCGGAACCGGCTCCGGCGCGAGCCGTGAGAAAACGAGCATGCTGCGCGGCATGTGCACAGCGGAAGTGACCAGCAGGTAACGTTTGTAATCTTTTTGTTTTAAAAGTTTTTGCATCTCGACCGCGCTCTCGAAAGTGTCGCGCGAATTCGCTTCGCCCAACACATCTCCCGAGGGCACGCCCCAGCCAATTAAATAATCGCGGGCAATTTTATTCTCTCCCTTGTCCGGGGTAAACGGATTGACGTGGCCGCCGGAAACAATGATCGGTCGCGGTTGAATTCGATAGAGTCGCCAGGCTTCATCCAGGCGGCGAAACATGGATTGATTGATCGTCGAGAACGGAATCAACCCGCCAGCCGGCGTGATGCCGCCGGTCAAAACCACAATGGCGTCATACGGGCCAACCTTGGTGGGATCGAGAACAGGCGCGTAGCTCGACTCGAGTGGATAGCGCAAGGCATAATTTACCGGCCCGCTGTGCAATGCGAAAATCAACAAGACGCTGAACAGTAGCAACTTGCGCGACCAGGAGCGGTGCCAGAACGTCAGCACGCCGAGCAGCAGGAGCAACCACAGTGTCGGCGGAAGCAGCAAGGCTTTGAGGAATTGCTTCAGGACGAACATGTAGTTGAGAAAGTTTCCAGTTTCAATTTTTGGTTGAAAACAGGAGCCGAGTTTGAAACTCACGAACTATA
>JAICHC010000078.1 GCA_025922795.1 Candidatus Binatia bacterium
GGCTGCACCGAGCTGGCGCCGGTCGTGTCGGTGAATGTTCCGGACGTGCTCGATGGCAAGGAGAAGCAAGTCGGCCATAAGCCGGGAAGCGTCGGCCATCCGATTCCGGGGGTGATCGTCAAAGTCGTCGAGCCGGATTCCGAACGACCGATGGCGCCGGGTGAAGAGGGACTGCTGCTGGTTAAAGGGCCGAACTTGATGCTCGGATATCTCGGCCAAGAGCAACTCAGCGACCAATCCCTGCGCGACGGCTGGTACGTGACGGGCGACATCGCTGCGGTCGACGAGGACGGATTCATAACAATCACCGACCGGATTTCGCGTTTTAGCAAGATCGGCGGTGAAATGGTGCCGCATATGAAAATCGAAGAGGTCATCAATGCAGCCCTGGGCAGCGCCGCCTCGGTGGTCACCGCTCTACCCGACGAGCAGCGCGGCGAGAAACTGATCGCCTTCTACGCGCAAAACGGTATGCCTAAGGAAGAGCTTTGGGAAAAACTGAATCACTCCGAGTTGCCGAAGCTTTGGATACCCAAGCGGGAAAATCTTTACATGATTGATTCGCTGCCTCTCCTCGGCTCGGGCAAGATCGACTTGAAAACCGTCAAGGCCATGGCATGGGAGAAGAATCGAAACTCGCTTTCATGAAGACCGTCCTGCGCGTTCCTGGCAGATCTCGCAAATTGATAAAAAAGTCTGATCTCAGGCGTTGGGCTTCGCTGCGGACGTATTAAAAGAGTACATTATTGCGAGAGGATTGAATGCCATGAAGCCTATGAATTTTTTTGAGCAGGCCGGCAGCGGCTGTCGCACCGGTGGGCAAACATGATTTCCGTCGCGCGAATCACCCAAGCTTTCCAGGACGCAACGCGGCAGTTTTGCGACTCGGAGGAATATCAAGATCTCGTGTCCGGACACGCCGCTCCCGACGCCGCCCGCGAGTTTGTGCGCAACGTTTTTCGCACCCACTATCTCTCCTCGCATATCGTCGCGCTCTGCTTCGCTTCCCTGCCGTCGAGCGCCGCAGAGCTGCTCAGAGAAAATCTCGTGGAGGAAATGGGCCGCTCGGACGACGAGCAGCCGCATTCGGCCCTGCTCCTGGAATTAGCGCAGGGTGTCGGCTTTACTCAGAACGAAATTGACAGCCTGGTTGCCGATGCGCGCCAACGGGTCGCGCTTTTCTGCGCCACCCGCGTGCCGGTGGCGACCCTGCGCGAGCTTTGCCTCGCCGTGCTGCTCGAAACCATGAGCTTTGAGTTTATGCTGTCGCGCTGTTCGAGCGAAATAGCCGCCGCCTTGACCGATCGCTACGGCTTTGCAAAACCGGCGTTGCATTGGTTTGAGCTGCACTCGGAAGTCGACCTCCGCCATGCCCAAGAAGGTGTGACGGTCATCCAGGATTATTTGAGTTTTCATCAAATCTCCGACGCGTTGTTTGAACAGATCGCCAAAATTACCCTGGGCGACAACCTTTTCGTGCGTCACTATTTTCCGCCGGGCTCCAGACAGCGTACTCGGACCCGCGCGGCGCCGGCGAAGGTCAGGCGCGTCGAGTCAGTGACAATTTACCAACTGCACATTCCATTCCATCAGACTTTTCGCCATGCACTGCAGAACCGCGAGGATAGCGACGCGGTGATCGTGAAGATTACGGACCACAACGGTATGAGCGGTTACGGTGAGAGCCTGCCGCGCCCCTATGTCACCGGTGAGACCACTGAAGCCATGATCGAGCGCATTCGCGAGCGGCTCGCGCCAAGGATTTTCGCCGAATCATTCGCGCCCGGGTGGGAAACGTTCGAATATCTTCAAACGGTCATGCCGGAGTGGACGAAAAGCGGCGAACAACAGAGCAGCCCGGTTGCATGGAACGCCGCCTTCTGCGCCGTGGAACTGGCGCTGCTCGACTGGAGCCTGCGAGCGGATCATTGCGCGCTCGCCGATTTGCTGCCGCCTGCGCGATATGAAGTCGTTTACAGCGGGGTGATTTCGGCGGATACGCCCAAAGACGCCGCTGCGCTCGCCAGGAGATTGAGCCGATTTGGCGTACACCAGATCAAAGTGAAAGTCGGCACGCCGGACGACGCTGCACGGCTCGAGGCGGTGCGGAAGGCGGTTGGCGAGAAGGTCGAACTGCGCGCCGACGCCAATGCCGCCTGGCAAGCGGACGAGGCGATCGAACAATTACGGCGCTTGGCGCGATTCAAATTGCGGTCGATCGAACAGCCTGTGAGCGCTGCCGATCTCCTCGGAATGAAGCGGGTGCGCGACGAAAGCGGCGTTCCGATCATGGCTGACGAGTCCATCGTCACAGTCGACCAGGCGCGCCGGCTGATCGAACTCGACGCCTGCGATTATTTCAATATCCGTCTCTCCAAATGCGGCGGTTTGAGCGGCAGCCTCGCGATCGCCAGGCTGGCGCAGGAAAACGGGGTCCAGCTTCAAGTCGGCGCCCAGGTGGGCGAAACCGGTATTCTGTCCGCAGCGGGACGAACCTTCGCAGCGCACTTGCCGGCGTTGGCGTGGGCCGAAGGCTCCTTCGGCACATGGCTGCTGACCGAGGATGTGACGTTTGAAAACGCCGCTTTCGGCTTCGGCGGGCGCGCGCCGCTTTTGAGAAGCCGCGGCCTCAGCGTCACCGTGAAGGAGGACGTCTTGGAACGCCTCGCCGTCGCGAAGGTGGATCTACGCCGGTAGGCTCTATGGACCTGCTCATCAAAGCTGCGGCATTCGTCACCCGCCGCCAATGGACCCGCTGGGACAAACTTACGGGCAAGCCGCAGGAAGTCCAGGACCAGCTGCTCCGCAACGTCATCGGGCGTAATCGCGCGACGCGCTTTGGCCGCGATCATGGCTTCGGCACGATCCGCTCTTTAGCCGACTATCGGCAACATGTGGCTATCGCCGATTACGAGCGCGTGCGTCCCTATGTCGAGCTTCTCAAAAGTGGCGAATCGAACGTGCTGACGGCAGAGCCGGTTGTCATGTTTACCATGACCAGCGGCAGCACGGGCGACCCCAAATTGATTCCCGTCAGCGTAACCGCGCGAGAGAATCATCGGCAATTGACGCGGCTCTGGTACTATCGAGCGCTGCTCGACCATCCCAATCTTTTTACCGGCAAGCTGGTCGGTATCGTCAGCCCCGCCATCGAGGGGCGCACGCCCGGCGGGATCCCCTTCGGCGCTGCATCTGGTTTGATTTACCAGAGCAGCCCGCGCTGGATTCAGAACGCTTATGCCGTTCCCTATGAGGCTTCCCGAGTCAAAAACTTCGAGTCAAAGTATTACCTGATCATGCGGCTGGCCTTGGAACACGACATCTCGTTTTTCGGCACCCCCAATCCGAGCACGATCCTCAAGCTCGTCGAGACCGTCAATCGAAATAAGAGCGAGATGATTCAAGACATCCGCGACGGCACCATCAATCCCAATTGCGAATTGCCGCCTGAATTGGCTCGGGTGCTTGGGCGGCGCCTCGCCAAGAACCCCACACGCGCGAGGAGACTGGAATCCTTAATCAAGGCCGACGGAACGCTCCGCCCCAAAGAATACTGGCCGAGGCTGCAGCTCATCGGTTGCTGGAAAGGCGGCAGCGTCGGCCTGCGCTTGAAAGAATTCGCTCGATGGTTTGGCGAAGCGGCGCCGGTGCGCGATCTCGGATACATGGCGAGCGAGGCGCAGATCACCCTGCCCATCTCCGATTCGGGGTCGGCAGGCATTCTCGCCGCCGATAAAAATTTCTATGAATTCATCCCCGAGGCGGAAATCACCGCTGCTCGCCCGACGCTTTTGACTTGCTCCGAGCTCGAGGAGGGGAAATTTTACTATTTAATCCTCACCACACCCGGCGGATTGTATCGTTACGACATCAACGATGTGGTTCGAGTCGCTGGATTCTATAACCGGACGCCGCTCATCGAGTTTGTCCGCAAAGGCCGCGACGTGACCAGCATCACGGGCGAGAAGTTGCACGTCAATCAGGTGATCCAGGCGATGACGCAGGCGGAGCGCACGGCGGGGATAGCCGTCCAGCACTTCCGCGCCTGTGCCGACGCGGAAAAATCTCTCTACGTTTTTTCTGTTGAGCTCGATGGCGTCATGCCAAGCCGGGAGCGGCTGACACAACTGATCTGCGAGCTGGACGCCGGCCTGCAAGGACTCAATGTCGAATACGCGCAAAAGCGCGAGTCGCGGCGGCTCGGCGCTCCTGTTCTGTGGGTAATGAAATCGGGCTGGTTCGAGCGCAAGACCCTTGTGACTCTTCAAGGCGGCGGCCGCGACGTGCAGTACAAAGCGCAACTGCTCGGCACCGTGCCGGAAGATGCAGGCGATATACAGTTGGTTGTGGAAGCATGAACGCGAGCCGATGACCACTCCAAGTTGATGCCGCATGCACGGACCGGTTCTGGCGTTTCTGACCGCACTTTTTTTGCTTCGTGTCCTGGGTCAAGTGCTCGTGGTATTCTTTTCAGTTGCCTGGCTGCCCGCGGCAGAGCACTGGTTTTCGGGTCTGATTCCCTATCCCATCCTTCTTAGCATTCAGCTGATCATGTTAGTCGGTATGGTCAAAATCGCCGCCGACGTATGGAGCGGCGGAGGCTTGTTCGCCGATCCACGGCCCTCCTGGTCGCGCTTTCTGGTCATCCTCAGCGCAATTTATGCGGGCAGCATGGTGCTGCGCTATACTTTAACTATGATTTACCAACCCGACATGCGCTGGTTCGGCAGCACGATACCGATTTTTTTCCACTTTGTGCTCGCCGGCTTTTTGTATGTCTGGGGAAAGTTCCATTCTAACTCCGGCATATTTGCAAGGATTAACCGCTCGTGTTAAAAACTGGCTGACTTCGGAGGTAGAATGCAATTTCAGCAGTTGGCCGACAAAGTACTTCAAGGTGTCCTCCCGGACCGAGAAGAGTTGCACGCCGTGCTGGCGGCAACGGACGAGCAATTACCCAACCTTCTGAGCGCGGCCTTCAAAGTGCGCCATCATTATTTCGGCAAACGTGTGCAGATCCATGTCCTGCAGAACGCCAAAAGCGGACTGTGCCCGGAAGATTGCCACTATTGCTCCCAGTCGTCGGTTTCCGGTGCGCCCATCGATCGCTATCCTTTCATGGCCAAAGATCAATTGGTGAAACGGGCCAGACAAGCGAAAGCCGCGGGCGCGGTACGTTTCTGCATCGTCAACAGCGGCCGCGGCCCGACCGGCAAAGAGATTGATGACATCGCCGAAGCGGTGCGCGAGATTCGCCGGGAAACCGGCATGAACGTTTGCTGCTCGCTGGGCTTGATGAACGAAGACAAGACTCAGAAGCTCAAAGAAGCCGGCGTCGGCCGCGTCAACCATAACTTGAACACGAGCCGCTCTTATCATCCGAAGATCGTCACCACTCACACCTACGACGACCGCGTGGCTACCCTCGACAGCGTCAAACACGCCGGCATCGGAACTTGTTCCGGAGGCATCATCGGCATGGGCGAGAGCGACGAGGATATCATCGACCTGGCGCTGACGTTGCGCGCCATGGAGATCGACTCGATCCCGGTCAATTTTTTGAATTCGATTCCGCAAACTCCCTTCGAGACTAAACGCGAGCTTACGCCGCAGCGCTGTTTGAAAACCCTGTGCCTGTTTCGCTTCGTCAACCCCGATAAAGAAATCCGCGTCGCCGGCGGCAGAGAAGTCAACCTGCGCTCGCTCCAGCCGCTGGCGCTCTATCCGGCGAATTCGATTTTCGTCAACGGCTATCTAACCACGCCGGGACAAGGCGCCTCCGACGCCCACCGCATGATCGCCGACCTCGGTTTCGAGCTCGATGTGCCCGCTCCGATTTGATTTTGGTTTTCACCGCCACTATCGCGTTAAGGGCGAGGGTTTACTCCCGCTTAAGAATACTGAACCATCGGGTCGTGCCGGCAAGCTCAGCTGTTTGATCCAATCAGCGCGCGCAAAACTTTTTCCGGCGTGATCGGCAGGTCGCGGATGCGCACGCCGCAAGCGTCCTGGATGGCGTTGGCAACCGCCGGCGCGACCGTCAATGCGCCGGTTTCGCCTGCGCCCTTGGCGCCGAACGGCCCGTCTTCGTGCGGCACTTGCACGACGATCGGCCGAACGTTTTGCGGCATGT
Source organism: Candidatus Binatia bacterium (assembly GCA_025922795.1). The sequence goes on from JAICHC010000078.1 coordinate 6,134, forward strand.
CTTTCATCGAAGCCACCTGATAGTCGAGCAGCGAGCCGTTCACGAGCTGACCTTCGTCGAAAATCATCTCTTCGAACATCGTCAGCCCCAGATGCATGATCGCGGCGCATTGCAGCTGCTGCTCGCAGTGGCGCGGGTTGATCGCCGTCCCGGTGTCGCCGACGCTCACGAGTTGGAGGATCTTCACCTGACCGGTTTCGGTGTCGACTTCGACCTCGACAGCCGTCGCCGACGGAAACCAGTACTCGGTACATTTTTCCGACTGGCCCGTTTCCGGGTCCATGTAGGCCGATGTCGGCTGACAGACCGCCTCGGCGGCCAGCGTAGTACCGAGGCTGCCGAACTTGGCCAGAAAAATCTCTCCGATGGTCATGCCGCGCTCTTCCATCCCGCGCACGAAAACGCGGCCTTTTCCCGCAACCAAATCATCCGGATCGGCTTCCAATTTTGAGGCCACGATATCGAGCATCTCCGCTTTAATCTTGCCCGCTGCCATACGCACGGCGTTGCCCATGTGATAAGTCGAGCGGCTGCCGGCGGTGATCGTGTCGTACGGCGTCACGTCGGTATCGGGTTGAACGATGTGAACCTCATCCGTCGAAATGCCCAATTCCTCGGCGACGATCTGACCCATGGTCGTCTCCGATCCCTGGCCCATCTCCACAGTGCTGCTGAGCACGTTGGCCGTGCCGTCGGCGTTGAGAATAACGATCGCGCCGGAAATTGACGGTGTCAGTACGGCTTTGACGCCCGCCGCGATGCCTTTCCCGCGAAGCTTCGTTCCGCTCCGTGCCGGCTTCGGCTTCGACCACTCGATCGCTTGCGCCGCTTGGCGAATCGCTTCTTTGATACCGAAGGATTTTACCACCGTGCCGGTGGCGAAACGCTCGCCCTCTTCCAAGGCCGGGTTCAAGCGAAACTCGACGGGATCTGCGCCGATTGCGTGCGCAATCATGTCGGTCTGAGAGTCGTAGGCCCATATAACCTGCGGCACGCCGAAGCCGCGAAACGCGCCGGCCGGCACTTTGTTGGTGTACACGCAGTAAGAATCGATCCACACGTTGGGAATCCGGTAAGGTCCCGCGGACGTGTAGCCTGACTTGTGGCCGATGCGCGGGCCGATTTCGGCATAGGCGCCGGTGTCCCAGAAGACTTCACACTTGCGCGCCGTGATTACGCCTCCCTTGATCGCGGTTTTGATCTTGGTCACGACCTTGTGTTTGGTAATGGTCAAGAACTCTTCTTCGCGCGTGAGCGCATACCGCACCGGTTTTTGCGTGATCAAAGCCAGCATCGTGACCAGCGGCTCGAGCTTGCCGTAAAGCTTGGCGCCGTAGCCGCCGCCGATGTACGGCACGCGCACACGGATTCGGTTCATTGGAATACCGAACGTGGCGGAAATCTCGGTTCGAACATAAGAAGGCGATTGACTGGCGGTCCAAATATTCAAACGCGCGTGCTCATCGAAGTAGGCCAAGGTCACGTGCGGCTCCATCGGCAGATGCTGCGCCGGCGGCGAGCTGAAGGTATCCTCGAAAACCCTGTCGGCCCCGGCGAAGGCTTTATCGACGTCGCCGGTGCGAAGCTTAAAATGATAGCAGATGTTAGATTGCCGGCCGGCTTGGACATGGGCAAGGTCGGCAAATGTCTTGGCCGGCCTGTGCTGCTCGTGCACCAGCGGCGAGTCCGGCTTCGCCGCTTCGATGACATCGTGCACCGCCGGCAACGGCTCGTAATCGACCTCGACGAGCTGGAGCGCGTCTTCCGCCGTGCGCTTGTCCACCGCCGCGACCGCCACCACCGAATCGCCGGCATAGCAAACTTTTTCCACCGCAAGAATCGGCTGGTCGCGAAAAGCGGGACCGAAGTGCGGATCGATGCCCGGCATCCTGGCGATCTCCGCACCCGTCAATACGACGGCCACACCGCTTAACTTCTCGGCTTTCGCTTTGTCGATCCGTGCGATGCGCGCATGCGGATAGGGGCTACGCAACACCGCCACATGCAACATACCCGGCATCTCGATATTGCCCACGTGGAGCGCCTGCCCCGTAACTTTCGGATTCCCGTCTGTGCGATAAACCGACTGACCGACGACAGAATAGTTAGCCATGCCGAAACCTCGTCCGCTTTGCTCGCTTTCTCATAACGTTTTTTGCGCGTTTTGGAAAGAATCGGCAAAGCCGATGATCCCCGTAACCTCTATTTCCAAAACGTCAGGATCATTACACCGCCGACAATCATCGCCGCGCTGATGACGATTCTCGAAGTCACCCGCTCGACGTCGCGCAAGAAGATCGACGCCAGGATCAGCGAAAAGAACGGACCGGTGCTACTGATCGGAATCACCACAGAGACTTTGCCCAGGTCGAGGGCGTAGTAGATGCAGGTCATACCCAGACTGATGACGATGCCCGCGGCGAGAAACCACCAGAAGCTATCCCGGTTCATCTTCCAGGTTTCCTGCGTCTTTTCGACGTAACAGAGAGTCACGAGCGACACCACGAAAGACGATGTCGCGGTCACCGCCGCGGCGAGAAACGGATGCGGCACGGCCGCCATGCCGAATTTCCGCACGACCTGGGTGGCACCGGCCA
>JAICHC010000079.1 GCA_025922795.1 Candidatus Binatia bacterium
CCGAGATAGACCTCCGGCAGCTCAAGCGGATCTGCATTCGGTTTGACAAGGCCGGACGCTTGTCGCAATGATAGGCCGAAACTTGCCCCGGGAGGAGAACACCTTGAAGATTCTACGATTCAACGATGACCGGATCGGCGTCATCAAAGATGGGAACATGGTCGTTGACGTCAGTGACAGTGTCAGCGCACGCAAGGCCAAGGGGCCGCAGCGGGTCATTGAGGAAATCATCGAGGGCTGGCGCAAATACCGACGCCGTTTTGAAAAGATCCTGGCGGAACAGCCCGGCGTTCCGTTGGATAGCGTGCAGCTGCGTTGTCCGCTGCCGCGGCCAAGCAAGTGCATTGCCGCCTTCAGCAACTATATCGATCGCCCCGGGCGGACGGCGGACAATTTTCCCAACGAGTATTTTTATAAATCACCAGATCTCATCGGCCCCGACGGCGTCGTCGAGCTGAGAGACATTCCCGCAAGCGTGGTTTATCAACCGGAAGCGGAATTTGCTTTTATCATCGGCAAGACGACCAAGGATGTGGCGGAAAACAAGGCCCTCGATTATGTCTTCGGCTATGTGCCGTTTTTCGATATTTCAACGCGCGGCATGGTGCGGCGCACGCAATTTGTCCCGAAGGGCCAGGATAGTCACGGTTGCTGCGGGCCGTGGATCATCACCAAAGATGAAATTCCCGATCCGCATAATGTCAACGTAAAATCGTGGACCAACGGAGAGCCCCGGCAAAACTACAATACCAGCGCGATGGCGCATAAGATTCCCAATCAGATCGCTTGGCTTTCGCGCTTTGTGCGCCTCAATCCCGGCGATATTGTCGCTACCGGCACGTTCCACGAAGGCCTCATGCCGGTCAATTCCGGCGACACGATCGAAATAGAATTCGCCGACAGCCGCGCCAAGTTCGCCGTAAAAGGCAACAGCCCGCGCAAAGAAGTGGACTGGCTCCCGGGCAAAAATCAGCCGACCCCACCTCCCGGCGGCGGCATGCATATCGTTTAAAAGAATGGAGTGATGGAGTACTGGATTGTTGGAGTGATGGGATTCGGAAACCCAATACTCCAGTACTCCAATACTCCATTACTCCAAGTTTCTGCGCATCATCCCCCAGTGCCACGAGAGCAGCCGGCGGTGCAGTAAATTGAAAAACTGATTGAGGGTGTAACCCAAGATCGCCAGGGCCGCCATTCCCGCATACATCTGAGCGACTCTAAATCTTCGCTGCGAGTCGAGAATAAAGTAGCCGATGCCGTCGGTGCTGCCGACCATTTCGGAGATCACGACAAGAATCAGCATGATCGGCAGGCTGACCCGCAAACCCGTCATAATCTGCGGCGAAGCGGCGGGAAGGACGACCTGCCAGATCGTTTTCAGGCGACGCAACCGAAACGTCCTGGCTGTGTTCAAAAGCACCGGATCGACGCGCCGCACGCCGTCGATCGTGTTGAGCAGGATCGGCCACGCGCAAGAAAAAAAGATGACAAAGACTTTCATCTCGTCTTCGAGGCCGAAGAACAATAGCGCGACCGGAATCACCACCGGCGGCGGTACCGGCCGCAGCATTTCGACGATCACCTCGAGCGCCCGATGAATCGGCCGGGACAAACCCATGACGATGCCAAGCGAAATAAACACCGCGCCAGCAAGACCATAGCCGAGCGCCGCTCGCTTCATGCTCACGGCAATTTGCAACGGCATCTCGCCGGTTGAGAACAGGTCCCAAAAGACCGCGACGATGCGGCTGAGCGGCGGAACAAGCAGCGGATTGACCAGCTCTTTGCGGGCGGCGAACTCCCATAACCCCAGCGCTATGAACAGAAAACCGATGCCGCTGAGTTTCTCCGGACGCATTTTCAGAGCGCCTCCCGATTTAACATGCCATGTTGCCATCTCATCACCCGCGCCTCGATCGCGACAAAGAGGCGATTGAGAGCATAACCGAGAACTGCGACGATCAAGACGCCAGCGTACATGTTGCTGCTGTTCATCGAGCGCTCCTGATCGAGAATAAAAAAACCCAGCCCCTTGCTGCCGGCGACCATCTCAGCGGTCGTGACCAAGATCAGCGCAATCGATAAAGCGATCCGTAACCCCGTGACGATATAAGGCGAGGCCGCGGGGAGAATGATCTGCCACAAGATGCGGCGCCGGTTGAGCCCGAACGTGCGACCGGTGTCCACCAGTGCGCCTTCAATATGGCGGACGCCATCGACGGTATTGATCAGGATCGGCCAAACGCTCGCGTACACTGTCACGGCGACGATCATGGCATCGCCGATCCCGAGCATTAGGATGGCCACTGGAATGATCGCTACCGACGGCATCGGTCGCAACAGTTCAACCACCGTGCCGAGCAGGTCGTGCAAGAGCCGAAAATAACCAAGCGCAACTCCAAGGCTTGCGCCGAGCGCTGCGGCGATCAGATAGCCGGTCAAAAACCGTTCCAGAGTGACCAGGAAATGTCGGGCAACATCGCCACTGAAGAGCAACTGGACGCCCGCACCCATGACCTCGATAATGGACGGCAGAAAGAGCCGGTATTCGGTCTCGGCGCGCCCGCCGAGTTCCCAGAGCAGCAACACGAAGGCGAAGCTAGACCAGCCTGGCCAATTGAAATTTTTTAGCCGGCTCACGAAGCGACCGGATTGCTGATCCTGCGGTAAATCGTGTTGCGCAATGCCATGAATCCCGCATCGGCCCGGGTGGCAACCTGATGACGCGGGCGCGGAAAGTCAATCGGCAGCTCTTCGACAATCTCCGAAGGCCGGCGGCTCAATAGCCAAATTCGATCCGACAGGTAAATCGCCTCTTCGATGTCATGGGTAATGAAAATGATGGTCGTCTTGAGCTCCGCCCAAAGGCGAAGCAGAGTGTCTTCGAGCTCCAAACGCGTAAGCGCGTCGAGCGAGCCAAAGGGTTCATCCATCAGCAGCACTTCCGGCTCGTAGGCGAGCGCCCGGGCAATCGCCACGCGCTGCTGCATGCCGCCGGAAAGCTCCCACGGATAATGGCGTTCGAATCCCGCAAGGCCGACCAGCTCGATGAGCGCCCGCGCCCGCTCCGCCGCCTCCGCCGCATGAACGCCGCGCGCTTCGAGGCCAAACCGGACATTGCCGAGAACAGTACGCCACGCGAACAGCGACTTGTTGTATTCCTGAAAGAGCAGCACCAAACCGCGCGGCGGACCATCGACTTCCTGACCATTGACAAGGATCCGGCCCGCGCTCGGCGCCAACAAGCCCGCGATGGTCATGAGCAGCGTGGTCTTGCCGCAGCCGGAAGGTCCGACAAAGGAGACGAACTCACTCCGTTCAACCCGGCAGGAAATGCTCCCAATCGCGAGCGTGACCTCACCGCCCGCTTGTCGATAACTTTTCGAAAGGCCTTGAACTTCGAGAATCGGCACGGCAGGAAAAAGAAATGGATTATTGGATATTGGAGCCCTGGAGTGAGGGGATTTCAAAACCCCATACTGCAACACTCCATTACGCCACCCCTCCACGAATCGTTTACGCTTTCGTCGCCAGTTCGCTGATCACGTCGCGCGCCTTGATGCTTTTCATGATCAGTTTGTATTTTTGCGTGAGATCGACGGTTGCCTGGATATCTTTTTCCGAAATATTCTTCTCGAACACCGGCAAAGCGATCTTTGCCGCAAGCTCGGGCTTCAATCCCGCCCATTTCACCATCGCGGCCCGGCTCCCTTCCGGGTCCGCATGAATCGCGTCGATGCCGCGATTGATCGCGCGCACGAACGCCTGAGCGGTCTTGTGATTCTTCGAGATCCATTTCTCCGACGCGAACCAGCTCGCAATCAGAAATTTGGGCAACACCTCGCCCCAGGGGCGAGCCAGCGTGCCCACGCCGCCTTTTTGCACGGCCGCCGTGACGAACGGCTCGTGAACGCTGATCGCATCCACCTTGCCCGCACTGAGAGTCGCTTCCATCTGCGGAAACGGCACCTCGACAAACTTGACCTTGGCTGAGGCGCCGCCGTTTTTGTCCACCCACGCCATCGCCATCAAATGCACAATGTTATTGAGCGTGTTAACCGCAACCGTCTTTCCCTCAAGAGCTTTGGCGCTTTTGATCTTCGAGTTTTTGCCAACCAGAATCGCATGGCTTTCGTTTTTCCCCTTAACATTGCTCGCCCCGCCGGCGATCAGTTTGAAGTCGAATCCGGCGACGTGCGCCTGATACAACGAAATGACGTTAGTCCAACCGAATTGCAGATCACCCGAAGTCACCCCTTGCACGATCACCGCGCCGCCGGCCATCGGCACGGTTTCCAACTCCAGGCCCTCGGCTTTGAAGAAACCTTTTTCCGTCGCCATAAACATCGCCGCGTTATCGACGATCTTCATATAGCCGAGCTTGCCCTTCGTCTGCGCCGCGCTCGATCCGCGCATGAATGGCAGAACCGCGACACCGACGGCCACCTTAGCTAAGAAACTTCGACGATTCATGCTCATACGTTCGCCTCCCCCAAAGATGCTTGTTCTAAGCATAAAACTGGCCAAATTGTTTTTGAGGCTAGAGTCTACTGCCTAAGGTTCGGCTGGCAAGGTGATCTAATCGTAAACCTTAGACCTGAACTCTAAACCCACCTTTCATGCTCATTCTTTCGCTCTCGCAAGAAAGCTGATTGCCCACGGACAAAACAGCACACATTTCTTTCTATCCTTTTGCCTTATCCTTCATCCTTTCCCCTCCTCCGGCAGCCAGCCGATGAAGCTCATTTGCCGCCCGGTTTCACTGCGCGCGCGCCGGTAGGAAAAATATTCGTCGGCGGCGCAACTGGTGCAGGGGCCGATTTGATAGAGTTGATTGCCCGGCACGCCGTAGGCGCGGAGAATGTCTCGATTAAGCCGGCGCAGGTTGATGAATGACTTGCCTTCTTTCACGACGATGCTCGGCGTCATCAACTTTCCCCATCGCTTCATCAGCGACCCAGCCACGTCTTCCTGGACCTCGTAACAACACGGACCGATCGACGGCCCGAGCGCGACTTCGAGGTCGGCCGCGGGCACGTCATATTGATTCTCGAAGAAGCGGAGGGTTTTTTCAGCGATGCCAGCCAAGGTGCCGCGCCAGCCCGCGTGCACCGCAGCTACCAGCTTCTGCTCCGGCGCGATGAACAAGACCGGCACGCAGTCGGCGGTCAATACCGCGAGAAAAATGTCGGGCTCTTTGGTGATCATCCCGTCCGCTTCGCCGGCTTCCTTGAGATTCTTGTCTTTGACCTCGACGATCTGATCGCCGTGCACCTGGCGCATCGTCACGATCCTGCCGCCGTGGATGCCGGCGGCGAGCTTTAAGTCGCAGACGTTCTGACTCACGACCTTGGGATCGTCGCCGACCCGGTGAGAAGCGTTCAGCCCGGTGTAAGCACCCTCGCTCTTGCCGCCGCCCCGACCCGCGAAACCGTGCAGTAAACCGGTGTATTTCTCCCACTGCGGAACTTTGATCGGGTTGATGTCCATAGGGATGCATTATGTTGAGTTCGGGCCAGCGCTGCAAGCCTGTCGCGGATACTCGGTGTAAGGGAGGACGATTGAAACCGTGGTTCTGCCATTTACGCCGGGTTTGGGGGCATGAATTCTGTCTTTTCCGTTTTCCATCGAAAATGGCATACTGAACGGAAGGGCGGCGTTAATGGCTACTCGAAATTACAGCGACACCCTCAAGCAACCCGGCTTTTTCGCGTTCTTCTGCACGCAATTCCTCGGCGCGTTCAACGATAATTTTCTAAAGATCGTAGTTTCCTTTGTCGCCTTGAACATGGCAGTGCAAGGCAGCGGTAACTATGTCGAGATGATCGCTTTTCTATTCATTCTGCCTTCCGCGCTGTTTTCCGGCTACGCCGGTCACCTTGCCGACGTGTACAGCAAACGCAGTATCCTGGTGGCCGTCAAGGTTTGCGAAATTATCATCATGCTCTTGGCGATTGCGGCGTTTTTCACCGGGCATCTGGAATCCATGCTGGCGATCGTTTTCCTCATGGGCCTGCACGCCGCATTCTTCAGCCCGGCCAAGTACGGCATCTTGCCGGAAATGCTGCCCGAAAAAGATCTCTCACGCGGCAACGGACTGCTGGAGATGAGCACCTTCATGGCGATCATTCTTGGCACCTCGCTCGGCGGTGCACTTTTTGCGCTCTGGAAGCATGATCTGCCGCGGATCGGACTGCTGATGTTGGGTCTCGCCTTCCTCGGCACACTGACGAGTTTGCGGATCACGCGCGTTCCGCCATCCGGCTCCGCAAAGCTGTTCCGGTTGAATCCTTTCGGCGAGATTTTCGGCGGTTTTCGTCGTTTACGCGCCGACCGACCGCTCTTGCTGACCGTTGTGGGAATTTCGTACTTTTGGTTCCTCGGCGCGCTGGTTCAAATCAACATCTTATTCTTCGGCAAGGAGTTACTTCAGCTCGACGAGTTTCATATCGGGCTGCTCGGCACCTTCCTAGCCATCGGCATCGGCGCGGGCAGCCTGGCCGCCGGACGGCTGTCGGGCGACCACATCGAGCTAGGGCTGGTTCCGCTGGGCTCCGTCACCATGGGTATATGCCTGGGGTGGGTCGCGCTCGCGGCGCCCTCCTATCCGCACACCGCCCTCGCCCTTATCGGACTCGGCTTTTCCGCAGGCCTGTTCGCCGTGCCTCTGAATGCTTTCTTACAGCAACGCGCCGGCCGAGAGGAAAAAGGCCAATTGATCGCCACTAATAATTTCATGAACACGATCGGCATTTTTCTCGCGGCCGCGTTCCATTGGATCCTAAAGACCCCGCTTCAGTTCACTCCCGACACGATTGTCTTGCAGACCGGCGTGCTCACCTTGGCCGGCACCTTGGGTATCCTTTATTTATTGCCCGACTATTTCGTCCGCTTCGTTCTTTGGATTTTTACTCACACGATTTATCGCTTCAAAATCGTCGGCGCGGAAAATATACCGCTCAAAGGCCCGGCGTTACTGGTGTCGAACCACGTTTCGTTCGTCGATGCATTCATGGTCGGCGGCGCCTTGCCGCGGCTCGTGCGTTTTATGCTCCACCGTGACTACTACGACCGCAAAGGCATGACGTGGTTTTTCCGCCTGATGCACGCGATCCCGGTATCGGCGACCAACCGGCGGGAAATCGTCCAGGCGATCAAGCACGCGCGCAACGAATTGAACAAGGGTCAAGTCGTCTGCATTTTTGCCGAAGGATCGATCAGCCGCACCGGGCGCGTGATGCCTTTCAAGCGCGGTTTTGAGAAAATTGTCGAGGGTACCGACATCCCGATTATCCCGGTTCATCTCGACCAACTGTGGGGCAGCATCTTCAGCTTCAAGGACGGGCGCTTCTTCTGGAAATGGCCGAAGCAACTCTCTTATCCGGTTACGGTTTCATTCGGCGCGCCACTGCCGGCCAACGCACCGGTCCAGGCTGTGCGCAACGCCGTCCTGGAGCTCGAAAGCGAGGCTTTCGAGCATCGCCCAAGCGCCGGCGATCTGCTCCACACAAGATTTATCCGAACCGCCAAAAGGCGCTGGTTCTCCTTCTGCATGGCCGATACCACCGGCACCGAGCTCACCTACGGCAAGACCCTGATCGGCAGCCTGCTGCTGTCGAATTGGATCACTCAACACTGCGGCAGCGACTCCATGGTCGGAGTTCTATTGCCGGCTTCGGTCGGCGGCTCGCTGGCAAATATCGCGATCTTTCTTGCCGGTAAGGTTCCGGTGAATCTGAATTTCACAGCCGGCCGCGACGCCATGGCTTCCTCAGTAGAACAGTGCGGCATCAAGACTATCATGACGTCGCGCGTGTTCTTGTCAAAGGCCGGCCTGGAACCAATGGACGGCATGGTCTATCTCGAAGAGCTAAGGAAAGATTTTACGCCGATGAAAAAACTCGCGGCGGCGCTGAAGTCGGTTGCCCTGCCAGCTTCCTGGCTTGAGCGCCGCTATCTCAAAAGCCGCAAAGCCCACGACCTTGCCACCGTGATTTTTTCCAGCGGCAGCACCGGCGCGCCAAAGGGCGTGATGCTGTCTCATTACAACGTCGTTTCGAACATCGAAGGCATCCGCCAGGTCTTTCATCTTGCGCCGGCTGACCGCATTATGGGCGTATTGCCGCTATTTCATTCCTTCGGTTTTACCGGGACGTTGTGGCTGCCGCTGCTCGCCGGCTTCGGCGTGGTTTATCATCCCAACCCCACCGACGCCAAAACGATCGGCGAAACCGTGCAGAAATATCGCGCCACCTTGCTCATCAGCACGCCGACTTTTTATGCCGGCTATCAACGGCGCTGTTCGAAGGAGGAATTCGCCTCGCTGCGTTATCTGATCGCCGGAGCGGAAAAACTCCGTGAACAGATTGCCAAGGGTTATGAGGAAAAGTTCGGCTTAACCATTTTGGAAGGCTACGGCTGCACCGAGCTGGCGCCGGTCGTGTCGGTGAATGTTCCGGACGTGCTCGATGGCAAGGAGAAGCAAGTCGGCCACAAGCCGGGAAGCGTAGGCCACCCGATTCCGGGGGTGATCGTCAAAGTCGTCGATCCGGATACCGAGCGGCGGATGGCGCCAAGTGAAGAAGGTTTGCTGCTAGTTAAAGGGCCGAACTTGATGCTCGGCTATCTCGGCCAAGAGCAACTCAGCGACCAATCGCTGCGCGACGGCTGGTACGTGACGGGCGACATCGCTGCGGTCGACGAGGACGG
>JAICHC010000080.1 GCA_025922795.1 Candidatus Binatia bacterium
AAGAAAGGATCGTCGAAATCGTAAAATACGTTCCGTTGTTGACGCCGGACAGACGCGTCGACACATGAAGCGGGATTTTTCGCCGGACAATGTCGGAGAGCGATTTCACGCCAAGATTCTTGTCGACCACCAGCGCGATGCGGTCCCAAGACGGGAAACAGCCCAGCACGCGCAGCTCCATTTTCTGTTTGTAGTAGCCCTTGCCGCGATAGGCCATGGTCACCAGCGCCGCGGGATTGACGTAGGCGATATCGACGCGGCGCGTGCCGATTTCGAGCGGCGCGCGCATGCCGCCATAAATGTCGCCGTTGATCCCGATGCGAAGTTCGGTCTGCCTGGCGTCTCTTTTTCCGGAGGTGAGCGAAACCGATATTTGCGTGGCCAACCGGTCAGAGCATTTCGTAAACACACCGACCGCAAGCTCCAGGCCGGTCGTCGCCCGGATCTGTGGCGGCGCAAGATGGGTCAGCATAGAAGTCGATCCTTCTGGTTGTGGGTTCGCTTCGAACGGCAATGATCTATGCCGGTGATTTCAGACTCACTACTTCATCCAAACATTTTTCGCCAGAGACGTAGGGCCCGGTTTCAAACCCGCCCCACAAACAACGGCGAACAGAGGATTTAGATGATCCCGGCGTCTTTGAGCTCTTTGAGCCTATCCTTGGATAGGCCCAGCTCAGCGCCGTAGATTTCCTGGTTGTGCGCGCCCATAGCGGGGCCGAGAAAATCCACCGAGCCGGGAGTGGCGGAGAACTTGGGCACGACGTTCTGCACGACCGCTTCGCCGAGGTCCGGGTCCGGCACCCGTACCATCGCTTCGCGCGCGCGGTATTGGATATCGCGGAAGGCATCTTCCATGTCGAATACGGCCGAGTACGCGACGCCGAATTTATCGAAATGCTCGATCACCTCGTCACGCGTGTGCTGCTCGATCCACGCGCCAACGATGCCGTTGCACTCAACGGAATTTTCCACCCGCGCCGAATTATCGATGAACTTCGGATCAGTAGTGAGATCCTTGCGGCCGATCGCTTCGGCTAGACGCAACCAGATGTTCTGCGTGCTCGCCGCGAGCGTGAGATATTTCCCGTCTTTGGTTCGGAACATTGAGCTCGGCGCCACGTAGGCAACCCGGTTCCCCGTGCGCCTATGGATTACTTTCATCTGATCGTACTGGATCGGATCGAAATCCAAGAAACGAAACACCGCTTCGAACAGCGCCAGATCGATGACCTGCCCCTCGCCGCCGCGCGTATCGCGATGATAAAGCGCCATCATGACCGACAGCGAACCAAAAATCCCAGCGATTAAATCGCCCAGCGGATAGCCCGGCGACATGGGCGGGCCGTCCGGTTCGCCGATCAGATTGGTAAGGCCGCTCATCGCTTCGGCGACGCGGCCGAACCCCGCGCGATTCTTATACGGCCCGGTTTGACCGAAGCCCGAAATGCGCAGGAGAATGACGCGAGGATCGATGTCGCGAATTACAGCCGGCCCGATGCCCCATTTCTCGAAGGTGCCGGGCCGGTAGTTTTCCACGACCACGTCTTTGCCTTTGATGAGCTGCTTGAAAATCTCCGCGCCTTCCGGCTTGCCGAGATCGAGGGTGATGCAGCGTTTATTGCGCGACACCGATTTCCACCAGAGCGGGATACCGTCCATAATCGGTTCCAGCTTACGCTGGCCATCGCCATACTTGGGGTGTTCGATTTTGATCACGTCCGCTCCGAAATCCGCGAGCAAAACCGTCGCGAACGGCGCCGCCACCATATTGCCGGCGTCGATCACCCGCAGGCCTTTGAGCGGTTTATTCTGGCTGACCTCGGTCAGCGGGAAATCGTAATGCTCCTTAATATAATCGCCCATCGTTGTTTTGCTTACCTCGCTCTCACTTCGGCTACTGCAACTCTTTGGAACTCAGGTAGCGGGAGTCAGAATGACACACGGGGTGATTTGGCATATCGCAACCACGTGTCCCAGGGGAAACTTGCCGGCATTCTATGCACAAAACCGCGAGAAATAAACCCATCGCGCGACTACGCGTTTGACGCTGCGCGCGAGCCTGGCTTAGTATCGCCCATCGAAACTTACTCATGGAGGAAAATACTCATGGCGGAACAGGCCAAAATCGTCACCGGCATCGGCAAGGCCGAGCTGCATCGCATTCTCGTGCGCGGCTATGATCTCAATACCGAATTGGTCGGAAAAATTACCTTCACGGAGATGACGTCGCTCATTCTGCGTGGGCGACTGCCGACCGCGAATGAAGCAAAGATGCTCGACGCCCTTCTGGTTATTCTGGTCGAGCACGGTATGGTCTCACACGTGATCGCGGCGCGGCTCATTTATCACTGCGCCCCCGAGGCAATGCAAGCCGCGGTCGCGGCCGCGCTGTGCGGCGCCGGCAGCGTGCATCTCGGCTCGTCGGAATGGTCGGCGAAAATGCTGATCGAAGCACTTCCCCGTGACGCGAAAAATTCCGATCTAGCCGCTATTGCGGCTTCGATCTACGATGACTATTCGAAACGAAAACAGCGAATACCGGGCATCGGCCATCGCACTCATGCCGAAGGCGACCCGCGCGCCGATACCCTTTTCGGCATTGCCAAAGAGACCGGCGTTTATGGCCAATATTGCGAGCTGTTGCGGGCGCTAGCGAAAGTCGCGACCGAGCGCCGCAAGCGATTGATTCCCGTCAACGTGACCGGCGCGATCGCTGCCATTGCGCTCGATATGGGCTACCCGTGGCAGATCACCAAAGCGTTCGCCTTGATCGGCCGCACCCTCGGCGCCATCGGTCACATCGCCGAAGAAATCCAAAGCCCCATGGCGCCCCAGATCGACGCCGCCATCAGACAAGCGCTGGTTTACGAGCCGGTGCGAACATAAAACCGCCTTCGTGTCGCGTGTCTCGTGTTTGGAGCCGATCCGTAGGGGCGGCCGGCCGGTCGCCCCTAGCTAAAGCTCGCCATCAGATCGCCTGATTGCCCCACTGCAACCTTTCTGTTGTAATGCGCGCTGAAGTCAAGGAGCGGGCCATGAGCTATCAAAACATTCTTACCGAGCGCGTAGAAACAATCGTCATCATCACCATGAACCGCCCGGAAAAACTAAACGCTCTCAGCTACGAGCTTGCCTGTGAGCTCGATCAGGAACTGACTCGAATCGAGAGCGACGACGATGTTCGAGTCGTAATTCTCACCGGCGCCGGACCACGCGCATTCTCCGCCGGCGGCGATATCATGCAAATGGTGAAATCAACTCCCGAGGAGATGGCTGCCCGCAGCGAAGTCCGGCGTGAAGCAAATTGGCACCTGGCGACATTTACCAAACCGATCATCGGCGCCATCAATGGGTTGGCCTATGGCGCCGGCGCGCAACTCGCGAGCATGCTCGATATTCGCATCGGCTGCGAGCACGCCGAGATTCAATTTCTCGCCGCCAAGTACGGCCGCGCAAATTCCACCTGGTCTTTGCCGCTCGTTGTCGGCACGCCCAAAGCCAAGGAGTTGCTCTATACAGGACGGACCGTCAAAGCCGAGGAAGCGGAGCGCATCGGCCTGCTAAATCAGCTCGCGCCCTGCGCCGGGCTACGCGATGCCTCGATCGCCATGGCCCGACAGATCAGTGAAAACGATCCGCGCATGGTCCAGGGCATAAAACGGCTGCTCAACGATGACGTCGGCTTGGGCTGGCGCGAACGTTTCGACGCCGAGCAAAACGCCCGGCGCAGCAAACTCAAACCCAACTCACCGCGCGAGGGATTTAAGGCATTCCTCGAGCGCAAAGGGATCAGCTAAAGCGCTTGCGCAGGCGAAGTGGATCGTCGCACACAAATTGCACTCAATTGCCCCCCAGGGACTGAAATAATGGAGTGATGGAGTGATGGGTTCAAGACCCCGATACTCCAATATTCCATTACTCCAACGTTCCAACGCAGCCTGCTAACGATATCCTTCGGCTTGCATGCTAAACAGCTCGGCGTAGATCCCTTCCCGGCGCAGCAGTTCCGCGTGACTGCCCAATTCGGCGATACGACCTCCTTGAATGACGACGATGCGGTCGGCCATGCGAACCGTGGAAAAACGGTGCGAGATCAGGATCGCCATCTTGCCCTCGGTGAGCTCCTTGAAATGCTGGAAGATTTCATACTCGGTTTGCGCGTCCAGTGACGCGGTGGGCTCGTCCAAGACCAAGATCTCCGCGTCGCGCATGAACGCGCGCGCCAGCGCGATACGCTGCCATTGGCCGAGCGACAGCTCGTGGCCGCCGTTGAACCAGCGCCCCAACATGGTTTGGTATCCTTCGGGCAGATCTTCAATCATCGCATGAGCGCCGCTCTTGCGCGCCGATTCGACGATACGATCCATGCGGGCCGCCGCTTCGATCTGGCCGAAACCGATGTTTTCACGAGCCGGCAAATGATAGCGCACGAAATCCTGAAAAATGACACCGATCTTTTGCCTGAGATCGAGCGGGTCGAGCTCCCGAATATCGACTCCGTCGATCAAGATGGCCCCCTCGGTGGGATCGTAGAGCCGGCTCAACAGTTTGATCAGCGTGGTTTTTCCCGCGCCGTTGTGGCCAACCAGCGCGATCTTCTCGCCGGCACGAATGGTCAAATCGATCCCTCGCAATACCCATTCGTCACTCTCCGGATAGCGAAATCCAACACCGCGAAATTCGACCCCGTGTTTGATCGCAGCGGGCATTCTTCCCTGCCCTGCCGCGACTTGCATCTGCGGCTTTAGATCGAGAAAGTCGAAATAATTGGCCATGAACAGATTATTCTCGTAGATATTATTGAGACCGGCGAGAATCGATTGAAAGGTCGATTGGCCCTGGCGAAAAATAGTCAGATACAGCGTCATATCGCCGAGGGAAATTTGGCCCTGAACCGTGCGCCAGACGATCCACGCATAAGAGCCGTAAAAACCCAGCGTTGCAATCAGCCCTAAGCTAAATCCGACCGCGGCGCGCCTGACCGCGAGCGATTTGTCTTCGGCGAAAAATTTCGCGAACAAGTCGGTGTAGCGCGTCAACAGCGTGTCGCCGAGATTGAAGAGCTTAATCTCCTTGGCCGCGCTGTCTTCGGTTAGCAGCCGCGACAGGTAGTTGATCTGACGGGTCTCAGGCGCGCGCCGGGTCAGCAGCCGGAAACCTTGCTCGGAAAAACGCGTTTCGGCGATGAACGAGGGGATGCTGGTCGCCAGCAGAATCAGAACCAGCCACGGGCTGAAGCGCAGCATCAACGCGGCGAACGAAATCAAGGTGATCACGTTCTGGACGATTTGAAAGGTGTCGTTGATCAGCTCGACCGGTTTGTAGCCGCCCTCGCGCCGAGCGTTCTGCAGGCGGTCGTAATAATCGGGGTGTTCGAAGAAGGCTAAGTCCAACGTCAGCGCCTTGCGAATGATTTCAGCGCGAATCCGGTTGGTGAGCTGAAGTTGAATAAGCTGTTGAATCAGCCGGCGCGAGTGACTGATACCCGTGCTGAGCAAGAACAGGATCAGCTCGAGGATCAAATAGTAAAAGACAGTTCTTGCCAATTCCGGATCGTTGCCTTTTTGAATCGCCGCCACGACGCCATCGACGATGAGCTTACCGACCCACGCCTGACTTGCCGGCAGCAGCGCCCCACCCAGGGTCAGAAGCGCCAAGCCCACGGTCGCAAGGTGGTTGGTTTGCCATACCAGCCGGAGCGCCTGCGGCGTATGCGCGAAGGACGCGCGAACTTTCTGCCACTGCTGCAACCAAACCATTTGCTAATCTCCCAATGCCCGAGCCGCCCAAAAACCAGCGGCAATTCAGGATAGCACGGCAGGCGCAATTTTGCCCGGCGACCCGCGTGTCATGTTGACATCACCGACCCCGGATCGTTAATTTGATGCGAGCATTCATGTTGATTGGACTGTGGCAATTCTCCGCGCCTTGCCGCGTATGGATGCTTGTCCGTCATTCCCGCATGCGAGCGTACCTGAGCTACATCGAACGCTTCTGATCGGAGGAAATCATGCGTATCGCCATAGGCTTACCCAGCCGCATCCCCGCTGCGTCGGGTGAATTGATGCTCGAATGGGCCACCCGTGCCGAGGCCGGTCCATTTTCAAGTCTGGTCGTCACCGATCGGGTGGTTTCCCAATCACTCGAACCGCTCACAGTGCTGGCGCTCGCAGCCGGCGCAACGCGACGCATCGGTCTGATGACCAGTGTCGTCATCGGGCCGACGCGCGAAACCACCTTGCTGGCGCGACAAGCGGCGACCCTCGACGTAATCTCGGGCGGCAGGCTCACTCTGGGACTCGGCATCGGCGTGCGCGCTAACGACTATCAAGCCGGCGGTTTCGATTTTCACCGGCGCGGCAAGCGCGCCGAAGAGCAGTTGGCGATTCTGCGCCGTCTTTGGGCCGGCGAAGCGCTGTCGAAGGAAATTGGCCCGATCGGGCCGCGGTCACAGCGGCCGAGTGGACCGGAGTTGCTGATCGGCGGTTATGTGCCGGCAATCGTCGAGCGCATCGCCAATTGGGGCGACGGCTACATGGCACCGGGCGGCGGAGAGCCCCAAGCAATGCTCAGGATGTGGCGCGACATCGAGGAAGCTTGGAAAAAGAACCGCCGGCGGGGAAAACCGCGCTGGGTCGGTGCCAGCTACTTTGCGCTCGGGCCGAACGCGATTGATCACGCGACGCACTACATCAGCGCCAACTACGGGTACAATCCGGAACTCGGGGCGAAACGGTTGCGCACGTTACCGGTCTCAACCACTGCAGTAGAAGACGCGATCAAAGGTCAGGCCGACATGGGCGTGGATGAATTTATCCTGCGGCCCTGCGCCGAGGATTTAACTCAGATGGATCTCCTCGCGGAAATTGCCGCGCGGGTGCATTAGCGATGAAACTATTTCAAAACAATCATTGCAATTACATCTCGCGGGTTGGTTTCGGATTTCGTGCTTCGAATTTGCGATTTTGATCATCTGCCACAGTCAGGTAGCGCTTGAACAGAGACAGGGCTACCTCGGGGAATCCTTGCGACAGCAACCCCACGGCGTAAAGCACGTAGGAGGAATCGCAGCAGAGATTTGGCCTTCGCGGCCGCAGTATCTCGAACGGAGCAGCACCGGACGTCGAGGATGAAAGAATGTAGGCGGCGAACGGATTGTGCGCGAACACTCCGCCGGTGCCGATCAAAGTCCGCGTATCGCGCAGATCTTTGCCCGAATGCATCCAGGCTTCCCCTTGGCGCGCGACAATTCTTTCGCGCCGCCCGACATGGCGCGCCACGGCGAGATCGACGGCGGCGCGCGCCAGCACCGCGTCCGCAGCCAAGTGCCATCGCGCTTGCGGCACCGTGGCCGTGTCATCGCAGATCCGCTCGATGTAATCGCTCAGCGCCTCGTTGGCTATCGATTCCTCCGGAAAGTCGCGGCGCAAAACTGCGGCGAGCTTTTCCAAACCAACCCGCTCCGATAGGGTGGCGGCATTGAAACGGATGCCTAAGTCTCCTTCCACCGTTCTTTTGGCGTAAGCCTCGGCCAAGCCTTGCGCGATCACGTTTTCTCCGGTCGGCACTCCATAGCCGATCGAATGCACATCGGTCGTCGCACCGCCGACGTCGACCGCGAGCAAATCGCCCCATCCCCTTTCGCTCGCTGTACCCTCGGCGCCAAGCCGGATCGCTTGGAGCACAGCCATCGGCGTCGGCAGAACCACCTGAACGAATTCCTTCACTTCATTGAGGCCCTTGGCGCGTGTAATTCGCTCCATGAAAAGATCTCGGATTGCTTCCCGCGCCGATTCTACTGCAACGGTACCGGCGCGCGGCATGACATTTTCGACCAGCCGCGTCTCTTTTCCGCTCCGCTCGAGAATCGCGGCGACTTCGCCTCTCACGGCGAGATTGCCGGCGACGACGATGGGGGTTGTGAGGGCTGAGTTCGCCAATAGCCCGGCATTGTGAACGATCGTCGCGCCGTCGCCGCCGTCGATGCCGCCGGTCAACAACACCATATCGGGCCGGAGTTTTTCGAGCTCAAGTATCTTGTCTGCAGTGAGCTTGAAAGCGCTCGAGCCGACGATCTTCGCGCCTGCGCCGAGCGCGGCTTGATTCGCGGCTTCGACCGTCAAGCCAGGCACGTTGCCGACGACCGCGATGCGCAGACCGCCCGCTGCACTGCTGGAAGCGAGAACGGTTTTTCCTGCGAGAACCGACAAGTCGTTCGGTGTTCGATCGAAGACCGAATGACGCTCATGCAACGCGATCAGCGCGCGCATCAATCCTTCGCGCACGTCCCAGCCGACTGTGGACGGCGCCTGGCTTTGGCCGAGAAGTCGCGAATTATCGAGATTGACAGCGACGAGCTTGGTAAAGGTACTGCCGAAATCGATCAGGAGGGCGAGGCGAGCCAAGATAATTAAAAATGAAAAATTAAAACTGCAAAAATCTCAGACCCGTTTTTTTTCCGCGCTTTCAATTTTCCTTTTGCCTTCGTTTCCGGTTTGAACAATTGGAACGATTGAACGATTCTTTTCAATATCCCCACCTTTGCTCGATCACTTTGAGCCGCTGGAACTCGTCCGCTAGATCTTCCCGGGCGCGCAGCTCTTTGAACGCCTCTGTGACTAGATCTTGCGCACAGACGTCCTTGATCGGCGGGACTTCGTAGTTGAGCTCGCCGAGGCGTTCTTCTTCCTTGAGCATGTCTTCAAAAC
>JAICHC010000081.1 GCA_025922795.1 Candidatus Binatia bacterium
ACCTCCGGATGCTGCTTAATGAAAGCGCGCCGGGTAACGACGCCGGCGACCTGGTATTCGGGTACCAGGTCGGCGACGTCTGCCAGCTCGCGAAAGCCTTCCTGCTTGGCGCGCGCCAAAGTAGGCAGCGAAAGCGGCCCGCCGAAAATTTTTTTCGACTGCATGCCGTGGAGGATCGGCGGCACTCCGCCCATTTGCAAAACCGGAACATCGGTCTCGGGCTTGAGTCCCCACTTATCGAGAGTCAAACGCAGCAGCAAATCCGTCGACGAACCATAGCGGTTTATTCCCATGGGCTTGCCGCGCAGGTCCCGATAGTCTTTGATTTCTGGACGCACGATGATCGAGAACGGCGGCTTGGTTACCAGCCCCAAGATCATAACCGCATCGCCGCCCTGCGCGTTCACGCGAAAGACCGGCTCGATGCCTTGAATGCCGATCGGCGTCGTGCCGCTAAGAAGCGATTGCATCGCCTGCGAGCCGGCGACGTAGATCAATTCGACGTCGAGGTCGTATTTGACAAACATCCTTTGTCGAGAGCGATGAACGGCACGATGGCGGAACCTGAAATCGAGCTGTAAGCGACGCGCAGCTGCGTTTTTGCCACAGCTCCACGAACAAGAACTGAATCCACCAGGGCAGCCGCGATGAACCCAACCACGAGCAGAACCTTCGCGCGCTTCAAAGTAGTTTTCATTCGCGCCCCCCTCTCCGCGTACTTCTCGCCCCTTATTACTCACTCACTCTCGCTGTGCACTGCCATTTATGGAACTCCCTGGTCCCGGTATACGGGCCGCGAGGTTGACCAACGCACTTTTCTCAACCGCCGAGCGTGGCGGCTCAAGTGCCCGGCGATTACTTTGCTACCGGTATCTCCACTTTTCCCACGCGTTTGATCGCGGCGGCAAGCATCTTGGCGTCCTTGTCCCAAAATTTTTGAAACTCGGGTGCATCCAAGTAGGCAATCGGCGTCTGAAGTTTTTCCATCGCTGCTTTATACTCAGGCGTGTTCACTGCCTGGCGCACCGACTCGCGAATACGTTTCATCACCGGTTCCGGTGTGCCGCGCGGCGCGAACAAACCGGCCCAGATATAAAATTCGATGTCGTAGCCCAACTCTTTAAAAGTGGGGACATTCGGCAAAGACGCAACCCGCTTGGCACCCCATCCGGCTAACGGCCTCAACTTGCCTGCCTTGATATGCGGGATCACGACAGCGGGTCCGGACGCAAGCGTGTCCACATGTCCGCCGAGAATCGCGGTGAGGGCCGGCCCCGCTCCTGAGTAGGGAACGTGCTTCAAGCTGATTCCGCCGGCATGTGAAAGCATTTCCGTCGCCATGTGCAAGGTCCCGTATACGCCGGAAGAAGAATACGAGATCTGCCCCGGGCGTTTCTTCGCGTCATCGACAAACTCTTTCACATTCTTCCATGGACGATCAGCGCTCACGACGAAGATGGTCGGGTCGGCCGAGATCAACGCGATGGGACTGAGTTGGTCCATGGTGTAAGCGGGTTTGCGCTCGAAGAGTTTGTCCGCTTCCGGAATGATCGAGATACTGGAGAGCGCCATGAGAAGGTTATAACCGTCCGGCTTGCTATTGGCGACAGAGGCCATTCCCACCGCGCCCGCCGCTCCGGTCTTGTTAACAACCACCACCGGATTCTTTAAAACCTGTTCCATCGCAGCCGCCACCGGGCGCGCCGTAAGATCGGCGACACCGCCAGGTGGAAAAGGAGCGACAATGGTAATCGGACGGCTTGGATATTTCTCTTGAGCGTAAGAGACAGTGGTGAGGGCGCAAAGCAAAGTGAGTAGAACCGTCAAACCAACGCGTCGGTAAGTCCCGTTTGTGCGCCCGTCCCAACAATGAACACGCACTCCAGGATGACTTTTTGTGCTCCCCGTGATGCAATGGTGTTGCTGTCGAATGGCCGTCATTTTTCACCTCCAGGATCCGCTGTTAGCGAATCGAATTTCGTCCCTTGGCTCCGGGCTCCCCATCTATTGTTTAGCTCCGGCAAAACCGAGTCGTTGCCGCCAGTCCGCTTTTCTCATGACAAACGCAAGGATGCTCGACAGCAATAGTGCGATCCCGACCATCAATAAGACCAGCGCAATGGGCCGGGTCATGAAGATGCTATAGTTGCCCGAAGACATCGATAAAGATTGACGAAAGCTCATCTCGATCATCGGCGCCAGCACGAGTCCCAATACTACCGGCGCGGTCTCGAAGTCAAACTTACGGAGCAGGTAGCCAAGCCCGCCCATCAACGTCATGATGCCGACATCCACCACGCTGCCGTTGACGGCATAAACGCCGAGAACGCAAAACATCAGGATCCCGGGATACAGAAGAGGATAAGGAATTCTCAGGAGATTGACGAAAATGCCCACCAGCGGAAGGTTCAGAATCAAAAGCACGACGTTGCCGACGTACATGCTGGCGATGAAACCCCAAAAGAGCTCCGGCTGCTGCGAGATCAACAGCGGTCCGGGCGATATTCCGTGCACCATCATCGCCGCCATCATGACTGCTGGAATGGGACCCGACGGGACACCTAGCGCGAGCATCGGAACAAAGGCCCCGGAAGTCGCCGAATTGTTCGCCGACTCCGGTCCGGCCACGCCCTCGATCGCGCCCTGTCCGAAGCGATGCGGCTGCCTGGAGAGACGCCGCTCGAGCGCGTACGAAACAAATGAAGAAATGATATGGGCGGAACCCGGGATGATACCGATCACGAAGCCAAGAGCGGTTCCGCGCCCGATCGGCCAAAGCGAAGCGCGCCATTCCTGCCGTGATGGCAGCAATTCCCGCAGTCGTGGTTTTGTCACCTTCGGCGCCGTCGCCTGGCCCGCGGTCAGTAAAATTTCCGAAAGCCCGAAAAGTCCCACAGCGACCGGGACCACGCCCAAACCGTCGCCGAGCTCAACTAGTCCGAAACTGAAGCGAGAGAATCCCGTCATCGGATCGATGCCGACCATGCCGAACAAAAGCCCTAGCACGGCCATCGCCAGCGCCTTCAGCATGGAACCGCCGCTCATATAGGCGAGCGCCAGCAAGCCCAGTAGCAGCAGCGCAAAATATTCCGGCGGACCGAAGCGCAAAGCAAAGCTCGCCAAAGGCGGTGCCAAAAACATGAGTGCGATGACGCTAATGGTCCCGGCGACATAGGAACCTACCGCTGCAATAGCCAGAGCCGGTCCTGCCCGGCCGTTGCGCGTCATCGCATAACCGTCGATACAGGTCATGACCGAAGCCGCCTCACCGGGGATACGCATCAGTATCGAAGTCGTCGATCCACCGTACATGGCGCCGTAATAGATCCCGGCAAGGAGGACAATGGCCGAAGTCGCGTTCAGGCCGAAAGAAACGGGCAGCAGCAAGCTGATGCCGGCAAGCGGCCCCACTCCCGGCAATACACCGACCAGTGTTCCGATAACACAGCCGACAAAGGCGTACATTAGAACATTCGGCGTCAGCGCGACCGAAAACCCGACGTAGAGATTTTGTAGAGTTTCAGTCATCCGACGCGTGGATTTCCTAAAATAGAGGACGGGGATCGGAGACCGGTAGTCGTCCATCCTCGAATCTCGAACTTTGCTTTGAAAGCATCGACGCTTCCTCTAAAAGCCGAAGGATCCTTGCGGTAATGGAACCCGTAGGAGTGTATAGAACAAATAGAACGAGCCAAATGCCAGAAAAAAGGCAAGACTTGCGGTCAACAACCAGCCGCGTCTTTCGACGGTCTTGAGGAGAAAACTCAGCACGAGCATCAAAGTGAGTCGATATCCGAGACGCTCCATGCCAAAGACCGCAAAGACACAGGCGGCCAAGATCGCCACAGCATGACGCCATTCGGTCCACCGCATCGATGAAAGTTTGGGCGCGCGGCCGCCGGTACCGGCTAGGAAAGTTCCCAAGATCAAAAGAAGTAACGCCAGCAGGATGGGAATGTAAGCGGGTCCGGGTTGACGGAAAGTGCCGAGCGGCAGAGCGCTGCTCTGCCAAACCACCAGAAGCGATAAGATGACTAGCACTCCGCCTGAGATCCGGTCGGTAGTCAACTCAGGTTCCTTTCAATTCGGCGATTCCATGGGGATAATCCTGCACTATCTCATTCATGCTGAGCAACTTCGAAATCCAAATATCGAAATCCGAAAACTCACACTCTATCACGACCAACTATTTTTTGTGGAACTCCTTGGTTCCGGCGTAGGCGCGTGGATTGACCAACGTGTGTTCCTCCTGCATCAACCAGGCGATCTCAGCCGCCATCGGCACACTCGCTGCCTCCATCGAGGAATGCGCCGCCATCTTGCAGTATTTGAGTGTCACCTTGTCGAACTTGCCGATCTCTTCGCCCCACTTCCATGCTTGGTCTTGCAACTGCGCGTGCGGCACGACGCGATTGATCAAACCAGCGGCCATAGATTTCTGCGCGTTCCAATTTTCGCCGGTCAGGATCAGCTCGAAAGCCAATTTGGTGGGAATAAGAGTTTTGAACATTGTCGCGATGATCGGATAAGGCAAGAAACCCCGCTTGATTTCAGGCAACCCGAACTGCGCTGTGTCCGATGCGATGGCGAGATCATGCGGCAACAGCAGCGTAATGCCGCCGCCCAAACAGAAGCCGTTCACCACGGCGATGGTCACTTTGGGAAAAGTACGGATCACTTCCGCGACCTGATAGGCGCGTGGCTCGCTTCGCCGATCCGTCCCCCGGTTCCTACCCCCTTCCGTGGGGAATTCGGAAAGATCGCGTCCAGCACAATAGGCGACGTCACCGGCGCCGGTAGTCAAAACCACGGCGATGGAATTGTCATTCCGCAGTTCTTCAAACAGTGCCAGAATTTCGCGGATCGTATCACGACTCAGCGCGTTCCTTTTTTCCGGCCGGTTGAGGGTAATTTTCGCCACAGCGCCGCGTTTTTCCAATAAAGTAAATTTGCCCTCCTGAACCATCAATTTTTCCTTTCTTGCAAGGGAATGCTTTGAATGCCTCTGAAAGGGAGGTTGAGCACCCAAGACCGCGCGTGGCGAGCGCATCCCAAGAGGTGCTCATCTTTATCGCAGCGACCTTCATGGCCGCTGTCGCCCGTACGAAGTACATACGGCGCTCCAAAAAGAAAGTAAAACAGAGGGGGCTTGGAAAACGAACGTCCCGACGACACTGCGGGGTATCGAGTTTCAGCGTATTTCGCTGAATGTTTTCGACCCTGATGGGACCTACTACGCGCCGGCGAATGTTGAATTCGTCATTATCATTGCCGTAACCCGATTGACAATCCAGGCGCCGGCCGCGTCATTTTGAACTTTTAACAGGTAAATGTTGGACGTGCGGTACGGGCTCTGCTGCACTCGACCGCGTCAGTCGTTTTTAGTTGTTAGTTTGTCGATCCACTCTCCCAGCGGCCCGCGGCTGATCTTGCGAACGATACCTTCCAACTCGCCCTTGTCCATCCAAACTCCGCCGCAGTCGCGGCAGCGGTCCAAGAGAAAACCTTCGAAAGTGTAGCTCTCCAACAAACTGGAACAATTGGGGCAATGTCGCTCGTGCGCCGCTTTTTCGACTTTGCGCAACCGTGCGCGCAGCTTTTCCAGCACCTCGCGATCCCGCTCCGCGAAATAGATATCTTCCTTGGCCCGTTCGACCAGCCGCATGGTTTCGCCAAAACGATCTTTTTCGTCCGCCATTATTGGCGCCCTCTCGCGCTTCTCAGCCGATAGTTAAGCTTCCACGCGCAATCACTGTGCTTTGACACTTTCATTGCGGCGGGCACAAAGGATACTCGCTCAACGCCGGCAATCAAGCAGCTTTCACGCCCGCCGCTGCCGGGCGACGATGCGGCACGACCAGAACCGGGCAGGACGCGCGCGCCACTACCTTCTCGGTAACGCTACCCAAGATCATGTGTTCGAGCCCAGTGCGCCCGTGAGTCGACATCACGATCAGATCAACGCCTTCGCTTGCCGCCTTTTCGACGATGTTGTCGACGGGCATGCCGAATTCCACGGCCTGGCGCACTTCGACCAGGTCGATACGATCGGCAAAATTCTCGGCCAAAAAACTATCCAGGGTCCGGCTGCAGTGCTCCAGCATATTTCGGTAGGGGCCTGTGTCGCTGCGCCTTTTTTCCCACATATCGCCGAAGTCGACGACGTGATAGACGGTCACTTCGGCACCCGAATCGCGCGCTAACTCCAGCGCGTAATCAATCCCCAGTTTGGACAATTCCGATAAATCGGTCGGCGCCAATATTCTCTTTATCTTTGACATAAACCACCTCCATTAAGATTACCAATTTTAAAGCGCAATTGTCGTGCCGATGGGCCTCTCGCATAAGCGCCGCAAATTCGCGTGGAGACACTGGATATTTTCTTATCGATGCGGAAAAACGCTTGAATTTTCGCATTGCCGGGAAACGGCATCGCGGAGAAAACTCGACAGGATGAATTCGTTGAAGAATTAGTAGGGGCGCTTGGCACAAGCTGTGCTCACTTGATAACTTGTAATAAATAGGCTCGAGTTCAACAGCGATGGAAGGGGATCAGACCATGGCACGGAATCGGGCGATGAAAGTCGTCGAAGTGATGACCAGGAACCCGTTGAGCATGACGCCGTCAGAGACCGTCGGACAAGCCGACGAACTAATGGCGGAGAACAGGATTCGCCAGTTGCCGGTCGTCGATGGCAGCACACTGGTCGGGATCATCACAGATCGCGATATTCGCTCCTTCCTCGACGGTGGATCACTTCTTGTTCCTGACGCGCGCGCGCGGGCGCTTGCGACCGAAATTAAAGAGGTGATGAGCACCGCCCCGCTGACGCTATCACCCGACGACGACCTGCAGGAGGCGCTCGAGTTGCTGATCGAGGAAAAGATCGGCGGCATTCCGGTGATGGACCAGGCGGAAGGCCTGGTTGGTATCGTCACTTACGTCGATGTGCTGCGATGCTTCCTCGATTTTCTGCGGGAGGAAGCGTGAGACCGATTTAACAACGGGAGGCTTTATGAGCGGTTTTTTGGGCGCGAAGGAAGTTCTCACGCGAGCGCGAGTCAAAGAAATATTCCGCAACAAGGAATACTCCTTTGTCGAAGAAAAGGTCACGCTGCTCGAAATCCGAGACGATTCGTTTTTGCTCAAAATCTCCTTTCTGCTCGAATATAAGGGCCGCATGATCTCGATCGAGGAGAAGGAACCGATCGCCGTGCCCTTCGCAGACTTCAAAGTCGAAGACTGGGGTGACGGAGTCCGCAAAGTCGGCGACATTGCGTGATGTACCAACCATATACCGGCTGATGGATCACCAAATGGCGCGGGCCATGGCCGTGTTGACCCGCGACATCGCCGGATCTCGTCTACTCTCCCCTCATCACCAGCACCGGATCGCCCGAGTGACGCACCACTTTTTCGGTGACGCTGCCGAGCACCCAGCGCTTAATACCCGAACGCCCGTGGGTGCACATGGCGACAAGCGAATCAGGGTGTTGTTTCGCGCAGCGAATAATCTCTTCCGGGCCTGCCCCTTCACGCAAGAGCGTGCTTACCCGTTCCAATCCCTGGGCTTTTAGGTCAGCCACTTGCTTGTCGAGATAAGCCTGCGCTTCATCCTTGAGCCCGTTCTTGAGCGCATCGTAATCGGGCAGGTAGTCCTCGCGACCGTAATACGCTTTTGCGGGCAGCTCATAGGCGCGGAAGAGCACAACGCTCGCTTGCAAGACCTTGGCAAGTTCGATGACCGTCGGCAGCACCGACTCGGCCAGAGGCGACCCGTCGAGCGGCACAATGATCGAGCTGAGCCCGGCAGATTGTTTTTTCTTGCCCTTATCGTCTCCTCGAACGAGAAATAGCGGGTGATTGGTGCCACGCAGCACCTTTTCGGTGACGCTGCCGAGCAACCAGCGGTTAATGCCGGAGCGGCCGTGCGTCGCCATTGCAATCAGCGTCCCGGGCGTTGCTTTATCGAGAATGACCTCAGCCGGTCTTCCGCGCTCGCGCGAGCAGTGGACAACCAACCCGGGAAAACTCCGCGCGATCGCGTCTAGGTACTGTCGACTCGCGTTCTCGGCCCTGACGATGAGGCGCGCGAGGAAACGGGCTTTATCGGCGACCATGTGCGCGCTCAAGGCTGAAATGTCGATCACCTCCAAAAGCTCGACCGGTATTTTCAGCGCCTCGGCCAGCTTGCGCGCGAATGGGAGAACCTTCTCCGCGGCGTTTGACCGGTCCAACGGTACTAATATTTTGTTGAACATAACGTTTCTCTCTTTCTAAGAAAGCGACGTCACGCCGCGCTGCCAAGAACAGCATCAACGACTTTGAACGAACTTTTTAAAGAGTTCGTTAGTTAGTAGACCTACTGGGACGAAGGGGCGAGTCGTGGAAAGCGCAGGCACCAGGACTCAAAGGACGCTTTCGCACCGCGCCCAAAATTAAGCACTCGGGGCGTGGCTCGGGGGGTGGCCGATGACGCCCAGACGCTTTGCCTGCGCTTGGAACGAGTCGTCCCTTCGTGTCCAACCAACCCTGTTGTCTAGATACTTATGAACTCCTTAATAGTACGATCGCAGAACGTGCCGGGCTCTTACTTCGCGTCATGAAAAATAATTCCCAAGGTGTAGCGGCGCCCTGAATGAACGGTGCTGACGCCATGGCGAAGGGTGGCCC
>JAICHC010000082.1 GCA_025922795.1 Candidatus Binatia bacterium
CGACGCGACCACATACTATCGCGTGAAAGATCTGAGCTCGATTCTTGAGCTTTTCATTCCCTGGCTGCGAAAGCTCCACGCCGCCCCTTTGACGGTGACGTACGATTACCCCAATTGGCGATCTACGCTTGGCGACGACTTCAAGATCTTCTGTTTGATCTGCCCGGTCCAAGAGCGCCTTACCGATGCCTACCTAATTCACTACACCTCGCTCGGAAAGTTCGCGGCGTTGAATGATTGGCACCCCGCCGTCCGCCGGCTGATCAAAGGCGCGCTCAATAACGTAGCGCGGCGACTTTTGCAAAATTTGATCCGGCAGGACGTTTTGATGATTGAAGAAGAACAGGCCGCCTTCGACGAAAATCCGTTCCGCCAACCGTTTGAAGTCAACCGCACCATCCTTCGAGTCCAGCAGTTAATCCGCCGGCAAGCCGCCGACGGCGCATGCGCGGACTAACTCCAACCTCCAATGATCTTTTCGTGACTATGCTCGGACGATTGCTACAGCCGTATATCCGAAAAAAACTTAACGGCTATGTAAATGTGATCAACACGGTCGATCCGAGCAAACCCAAAAACATGAGTCGGTCTCATACCGTCGCGGTGGTGGGAGCCGGACTGGCCGGAATTAGTGCGGCGTCTTTGCTCGGTGAGCGCGGCTTCGAGGTCACCTTGTTCGAGCGAAATTCCTACCTCGGCGGCAAAGTGGGCTGCTGGGAGGCCACTTTTCCGGACGGCAGCGCCGCGAACGTCGACCACGGCTTTCACGCGTTTTTCCGCCATTATTACAATCTGCGCGCATTTCTCGACAAAATCGGCGCGAGCCGCCGCTTGCAGAACATCGACGATTATCTGGTTCTAACCCAAGACGGCAAAAAGTTTAGTTTTAAGAACGTTACGACGACGCCGGTGCTCAACATTCTCTCGTTGGGTAGAAACAGATTCTACCGTTTTCGTGACGTGCTTTTAAACCCGCGGAGCTGGCGCATGGGCGATTTCGTAAAATACGATCAAGCCAAAACCTTTGCTGAGTTCGACGGGGTCAACTTCGAAGAGTTTGCCAATCAGACCAACCTGCCTGCGTCACTCAGGCTGGTGTTTCACACCTTCGCCCGCGCGTTTTTTGCCCCGGCCCGAAAGTTGAGCTCGGCGGAACTCATGAAGAGTTTTCATTTTTTTTATTTAAGCCACGATCATGGCTTGCTCTACGACTACTTCGACAGCGATTATGCCGAGGCCTTGATCGAACCGGCGCGGCGTCACTTGATCCAGCACCGGGTTGTCATCGAGCTTAATCGATCCGTAACCCAAATCGATCGGGAAAACGACAAGTTTCAGGTCGCCGAGCAAGCCTTCGATTCGCTGATACTCGCCGCCGACGTAGTCGGCACGCGGCAGATATGCGTGAATTCTCCCTGGATCAAGAGTCTATCGGCAAAAAACTACTCAGAGATCAACTCCCTGGAGGCTTCCGACGGTTACGCGATCTACCGGATTTGGATGGAACGGCAGATAACTGCGCGCCTGCCGGTATTTATCATTACCCAGAAGCGCGACGTACTCGACTCGGTCACCTTCTATCACCAGTTCGATAGAGCTTCGGCGCAGTGGGCGAAGGAATCGGGCGGAGGAGTGTACGAACTGCACTGCTATGCGCTGCCGCCCGGGATGGAAGATGAGGGTTTGTTGAAGGCCGCGTTTTTGGCCGAGCTACACGCCTACTTCCCCGAACTCAAAAACGCGCGGATCTTTCGTGAGCATTTGCAGGTCAAGCGCGACTTCACTGCGTTTCACACGGGGCTGCACCGAACGCGGCCGGAATTTACAACCGAGATTCCCGGTTTTTATCTAGCCGGGGATTGGGTCAAAATTCCCACGCCGGCGATGCTCATGGAAGGGGCATTTACCGCCGGGCTTTTGTGCGCCAATAGCATTCTCGCCAAGCACGACCTGCAGGAAGAGCCGGTTTATTCGGTGCCGCAAAAAGGAATTTTTGCCTAGACTGGGTTGGGTCTCTCTGCGAGTTCGTCGATGTCGCTCACTTACTTCTTGATTGATCTCGCAATTATCCTCGGACCTTTATGGCTTACGCGACACCCACGGGTCGCCTACCAGCGCAATTTCCCGGCGCTCGGGAGTGCCATTCTCCTTGTAAGCAGCGCCTATATCGGCTGGGATATGGTGGTCACAAACTGGGGCGAGTGGAGCTTCAATCCGCGCTACATCAGCGGCATCAAAGTCGTCAATCTACCGCTGGAAGAAATCCTTTTTTTTATTACGGTTCCGTACGCCTGCCTGTTTATCTACGAAGTGATCATAACGACGGGTAGAAAAGGCACTTTCAGCATTCCGGTCGGAATCGTTGCGGCTGCAATCGTGATGCTAATGGCGGGCAGCATCACCTATTCGAACCAAGGTTACACGTCCAAAGCCTTGACCTCTTGCGTATTGTTTCTTTTGGCCGCGCTTTGGCTGGATCCTCCCCTGCTCAAAAGCCGTCAGTACTGGCTTTGGCTCGCCATCTGTCTGGTACCGTTTCTGCTTGTAAATTCCCTTCTCACGGCGCTGCCCGTGGTTCAGTACAACGCTAACGCGATCTGGGGCGTGCGTTTTGGCACTATTCCACTGGAAGATTTTTTTTACAATTATTCGTTACTGTCGTTTTATCTACTGGTTTATCGCTTGGCGGGGAGAACAAGACTTCTTTCGCGCTACTGACCGTTTTCTTTCTCCGGCAGATCCGCGAGCGCTTTCAGTTGAAGTTTACCTTCTCTGTCTTTCACGAGCATTTCGATTTTCTTCTCCACTTCGCTCAGCTTGTGGTTGCAAAATCTAACCAGCCCGATGCCTTTCTCGAAAGCCGATAAGGAATCTTCCAAGCTCAGCTCGCCGGACTCCAGCTGTTCGACGACCTGCTCCAACTCTTCTAGGGCAGACTCGAATTTTTGATCGACCGCCTCTTTACCGGCCATATTTTATTTCTCCATTTTCGCTGACCGAGGTTGTGCTCCGGACCGGCGGCTGCCAATCGTTCGAGATCTTACGGAGCAATTCGAGCGGGTCGACTCGGGCATTGGCCAATCGTGCGCCCCAATGCAGATGCGCTCCAGTGACTCTGCCGGTCGCGCCCGACAAGCCCAGCACGTCGCCTTTTCTGACCAACTCTCCCTCACCGATCCTGATCTCGGAAAGATGAAAATACATCGTGAAAAGCGACCCGCCGTGATCCAGCACGATGCTGCCGCCGGCAAAGAAGAAATTTCCCGCCAAGACGACCTTGCCGTGGTTGGTCGCAACCACGTCGGTTCCCGCGGGCGCGGAGAGATCGCTACCGCTATGGGGCGCCCGCGGCGTGCCATTGATGATTCGTCGCCGGCCGAACGAAGACGCCGAAGCTTCCTGCGGCACGGGGCGAAGGAACGGCGCGTCCCACAGGCGCTCGTTCGAGGGTGCCGCGAACACCCGCGCGAACGCCGCCTGCTCCCGGCGAATCTCCTTGAGATTCTCCGGCGTCATCTGATCGAAGCTCGGCGCCACATTGAACGACTCCTGGCGAAAGGCTTTGGCGATGATCCTGATCGGGACTTCGGTGCCGATTTCCGCTCCGGCGTAATTCCGCGCACTAAGCCGGAGTTTAGAAGATAGCGGCTTCGCGTCAACATCAGCGCCGAGAATAGCGCTGAATGTCGATGCGTCGGTGCGATAAAAGAAAATTTTCTCTTTGCCCATCCGGCCTTCCACCGACGCGATCTCGGCGCCGGAAACCTTGACTTCGACCAACTCACCCTGGAGAACTTCCAACGGCCCGGGCCAAACGATCTGGCCCGCCGCGGCACGATGAACTATCTCGATCGGCCCAAGTAAAGTCACGATCGCGAGCATGACTGTCGCACTCGTTCTCACTCTTTTCCTTCCACCCGGCAGAGCGCCTTTCCCGATCCGAACGTGATACGGACCCGATCGCCGGCGGAGAGAGCCGCGGCATCCTTCACGATGTGCTCGTCGGGAAGCTTATGCGTGATACTGTAGCCGCGCTCGAGGACGCCGAGCGGGCTTAGCGCGTTGAGCCGTCCCGCCTCGTGATTCAACCGCTCCTTGCACGCGCGCAAACCGCTTTGCATCCGGCGCAAAAGATCCACCGAAAGCTCGTCCACGCGCTGCTGGTTCTCGCGCAACTTGCGGCCCGGATCGGCAAGCCGTTTGACCCAAAGGGCCAAATTCGCCCGCGCGTTGGCGAGCTTGAATTCCATGCATTTGTGCAGTTGAAGCTCCAACGCTTCGAGCTGTTCGAGCAAATCGGCTTTGCGCGGCACGACCATTTCCGCCGCCGCGGTCGGCGTCGGCGCGCGCTGGTCGGCGACAAAATCGGCAATGGTAAAATCGATTTCGTGCCCGACCGCCGAGATCACGGGAATCCGTGAGGCGCAGATCGCACGCGCGACGATTTCTTCATTGAACGCCCACAAGTCTTCCAACGACCCGCCGCCACGCCCCACGATGATGACGTCGACGCCCTGTACGCGATTCAAATCGCCGATGCCCGCGGCGATCTCTCTCGCGGCGCCGTCGCCTTGCACTTTAACCGGCCGGACGACGACTCGCCGTTCATAAAAGCGGTCGCGAAGAATCCGCAGCATATCGTGCAACGCGGCGCCGTGGTCAGAGGTCACGATTCCAACGCATGCGGGTAAAAATGGCAACAAGCGTTTTCGTTCCGGCGCGAACAATCCCTCCGCGGCGAGTTTATTTTTGAGCTGCTCGAAGGCGAGATACAGCGCCCCCTGTCCGTGCGGCTCCAGGTCTTCCACGCAGAGCTGTAAGTCTCCACGCAGCGAATAGAGGCCGACGCGCCCATAGCAGAGCACCGCCATCCCGTTCTCCGGCACGAAACGGAGGCGCGCGCCTTGGCGGCGAAACATGACCGCGGCGATTTGGCACTTGTGGTCTTTCAAAGTGAAGTAAAAATGCCCCGACGGCGGCACGCGAAAGTTGGAGATCTCGCCCTGGACCCACAAAGCGTCGAGCCGGGTTTCCAACGTTCCTTTGATCAAATCGTTGAGCTCGCTGATCGTGAGAAACTTTCGGCTTGCTGCGGCGAACAGCGGCAGTTCGGATTGTTGGTGCTTGACGGGCGTAGCCATGGACTAGCTTTTAGCACAAAAAAATTAGCCCTCCGAGGGGAGGGCTAATTCGACGCTGGCGGATCGAGGCAGCCTCAGCCAAACCCTAGGCCGCCCGCTTCTGGACGATTTGTTTGAACACGTCCCAGCTCTTCAACAAATCGAGCGCCCGTTTCAACTGGGCATCTTTATCGATCGTCTCATCGCCGGTGGGACCGGAGGGTGGAATCTGCTTTTCCCCCACTCCCGGCTGTTCCGGCGCCAAGTTCGGGTTTTGCTGCGGGTTGTTCAGGTGGCCGGGCAGGTTTTCTTCGCGCAGATTGGGCCGCTTGATCGGTTCAGCTTTGGCATCGGCCGGCGTGTTATCCAGGACGATATCCGGCACGATCCCGGTCGCTTGAATCGATCGACCGTTGGGAGTGAAGTAGCGCGCAGTGGTCAAGCGCAGCGCCGAGCTGTCGTCCAACGGCAAGATCGTTTGCACCGAGCCCTTGCCGAAAGTTTTCGTTCCCAGCACCACGGCTCGCTTGTGGTCTTGCAACGCTCCGGCGACGATCTCCGACGCGCTTGCGCTGCCGCCGTTGACCAACACGACGATCGGGAAGTCCATCCACGTGCCGTCTTTCTGGGCGAAATATTTTTGCCTCTGCGCTTCGATCCGGCCCTCGGTGTAGACGATCATGCCGGTCTCCAAAAACAAGTCCGAGACACGCACCGCCTGGGTCAATAATCCGCCCGGGTTGTTGCGCAAATCGAGCACCAGCCCTTTGATCCCGGTTTTTTCCGCCGTGAGCTTTTCAAGCGCTCGTTGCAGGTCGCGATCACTGCGCTCTTGAAACTGCGCCAGGCGGATGTAAGCGTAACCCGGCTCCAGGCTGCGGCTGCGCACGCTTTGCACGCGGATGATGTCGCGCACCAGCGTGAACTCGATCAGGTCGGGGGTATCCTCGCGCTTGATCGTCAGGTTGATCTTTGTCCCCTTGAGGCCGCGCATTTTTTTGACCGCATCCACCAGGGTCATGTCCTTGGTAAACTCTTGCTCGATTTTAAAGATCTGATCGCCGGGTTTGATTCCCGCTTTCGCCGCCGGTGTGTCTTCGATCGGTGACACGACGGTTAAAATGCCGCCCTTGACGGTAATTTCAATTCCAAGCCCGCCGAATCGGCCCTGCGTGTCGCTCTGCAATTCCTTGTAAAGATCCGGAGTCAAATAGGCGCTATGCGGATCGAGCGAATGGAGCATACCGTTGATCGCGCCAGAGACCAAGTTTTTGGTGTCGACTTCTTCAACATAGTTTTTTCTGACAATCGACAGAATGTTGCTGAACGCCTCGAGGCTTTCGTAGTCTTGCCGCCCAACTGCCGCAACGTTCGGCACCCAATGGGCCGAAAGAAAAACACCTAAAGCGATGCCGACGATCAAGAGCACAAACGGTGTTCCATGCTTTTGCACGATGCGCATTGATGATCTCCTCAAAAAATTCAACTAACTCACGCCGCAAGTCTATATCAATAGAAATGAAATATCTAACGGTTTCTAAACCACGGCAGCGGGTCGAGGGAATGGCCATCCTTGCGAAGTTCGAAATAGAGTTTCGCGCCGGCCAGCGAGTCGCTGTCACCGGCCCTGCCAAGGACCTCGCCCCGGCTGACCGATTCACCGGCTTTCTTAACGATTTCAGCGAGATGGCCGTAAATTGTATAGTAGCGCTCGCCATGATCGACAATCACCATGTTGCCATAGCCGGAAAAGCGCTCCGCATAGACAACTCGGCCTTTTTCAACCGCCTTGATTTCCTGGCCTTGCGGCGCATCGATGTCGATACCCTTGCGCACTATTTCCGCGCTGAATTCAGGATGTTTGAATTTGCCGAACGGCGCGCTCACCCGACCGTGAACCGGCCATTCTAAGCGGCCGCGCAGCGCCGCAAGGCCGCTGCCCGGCGGCGGCCCCGAGGGCAGCTGCCGCGGTTTGACCAGGGCGCGGCGGGCGATCTCCTCCATCATTTTTTCCAATCGCTGGGCCGCCGCCTGCATCTCTCGCAAAGCGCGCAGCCGCGTCTGCTTTTCCCGCCGAACGCTGGTCAGTAATGTTTGCTTCTTTTGCGCTTCCTTTCGGATCGCCTGCTTGGCGGCGCCGAGCGACTGTTTTTGCTCGGCGAGCTCCGCGCGCTTTGCTGCAAGCTCGTCGCGCAACTCCGCCTGGCGGCGATTTTCATCTTCGAGCTTGGCAAGCAACTCGCGGTCGAATGACAGCGCCGCCTGGAGATAATGCTGACGCTGCATCAAGCTGCCCAAGGATACCTCGCCGTTGAGGACTACAAACGGCGTGCCGCTGCGCTGCCAGCGATACAAAGCCGCCGCGCGCTTACCCAGCAGTTCGCGCCGCGCGGCAATCGAGTCGGCAATACGTGCCGCTTCCGCCTGCTTCGCTGTGAGATCCCGAGCTATCGCGCTGAGCCTGCTGTTCGCGAGCTTGATCTCCTTGTTACGCTGTTCAAGCTCGGTTTGGATTTTTTCCAAAGAATCGAGCACCGAGGTTTCCCGGTTTTCGAGCCGAGACAATCCCTTCTTCTCTTGTTCGATCTTTTTCTTGATGCCCTCGAGGTCGCGATCAACCGTCGCGGCTCCGAAAAGCACCGGCAGCGCCGCGACAGCGACCCACCCGGCTAAGTGCGCGCGCTTGAAGCGTTCCAACTCCGGACAAACCTCCTGAGAGAAATCACGCTGCCGGCCGCGCCAAGCAGCCAACCGATGACCAGCAATAAAGCCAAACTGTTCAGATTGAGAAATTGCAGCTCTCCGAGCGGCGCCAGGAAGCCGCCCATCGACGGCAGTTCGTTCTGTGCCAGCACATACACAAGCCACAAACCGCCAATCGAGATCGCGGCGGCGGCCACCCCCTGAATCATCCCTTCGATGACAAAAGGCGCCTGGATCAGCGCTTCGGAGGCGCCGACCAACTGCATGATCTCGACTTCGTCCTTGCGCGCCAAAACCGCGAGCTTGACCGTGCTGCCGACGATAAAAAACGTCGCGAGAAACAACACGGCGCCGAGAGTCCATTTGATCCATTCGACGGCCAGCACCGCCAGGCCCAGGCGCTCGACCCACTCTTGAGGATATTCGACGCTGGCGATCCCGTTCTCGCCCTTGAGACGATCGGCCAATTGTGCGACGACCGGACCGTCACGCTGCGCCGGCTTGAGTAGAATTTCCACCGAGGCCGGCAGAATTTCCCTCGGCAAGCCGTCGAGCAAGCCGGACTGATTGCCGAGCGCCCGTCGAAAATCACTCCAAGCCTGCTCCTGGCTGACATGTCGCACGCGTTGGACCTCCGGCATCGCCTCGACCCGTTTGACCAGAGTTTGAACGTCGTGCGCGGCAAGGCCGTTTTTCAAGTATCCGATGATCTGAATCTGGTCGCCCCAGCCCTTTAGCAACCC
>JAICHC010000083.1 GCA_025922795.1 Candidatus Binatia bacterium
CTTCTTCAGGCTGGGCGCCGGGGGCCGTATCGCGATCGAACAAACTGCGCCCGCTGACGAGGATGATGGCGAGATAACGCTCGAGATCCTGTGCCGCAAAGCGATCAGCAAATGCGGCATCGCGCGTGATTAGCGTCGCCCATGGCCCTCCTTCGGGGTCCATCCAGAAGCTCTTGCCGCCGCGCGCCCGCTCGACGACGCCTCTCAGCCCATTTTCTTTGGCAAAACTGTAGTGACGGCGGAATCGCTCCCGGCTGTTCGCTTTCCAGCGATAACCGCCCACCGGCCAGTGAAGGATCAAACCGCGGGTCGCTGCCGGATAATCAACGCCAAAGGCCAGCGCCACCGAACACCCCATGCAGCCGCCCATGATCCAAGCCGATTCGATTTTCAAATGATCGAGCAGCGCCTTGCCGTGGCGCGTGTAACGCGCCCAACCGAGTCGTTCCAGACGTCCGCCGGATCGCCCGCATTCGCGCCGGTCGTAAACAATCACTGTATGCTCGGCCGCGAGCGCCTCAATCGCATCCATTCCGGTCCAAGCGCTGGCCACACGCCACTTATCGATCGTGGCGTCGAATCCACCCGGCGCGCACATAAGAATCGGCGACCCTGAACCGTGAGTTTCATAGTACGTGTCTATTCCATCGACCGTGGCAATTGGCATGTTTTCCCTCCTTAGTATCTTCTAGATTTTTCTTTCAACGCGCTCCAGGCTGCTCAAAAGGCTCAGATGAGAATGAAAGAAATGGCGTGTTGGAGTACAGGAATCTTGGAGCGTTTCGGTTTCAATCCGTTACCCACCACTCCCCCACTCCAAACCGCGTTTGCGTTGCCGCCCGACGATCGACCGCAACGAAGCCTTGCGGCCGGCCTGCTGGACATCAAAAGAATCGCCACATAAGATCTAGCATATTGCCGGGCGTTCAGAAAAGTCGTTATCGCCGCGGAGGTCGCGTCACGTGAGTCAAAGCAAAGCCGAACAGAAATTCAGTCAATTACTCGACGTCATGTCGCGCCTGCGTAGCGAGACCGGCTGTCCGTGGGACAAAGAGCAGACTCATCTCTCGCTCAAGCCCTGTCTGCTCGAGGAAACCTACGAGCTGATCGACGCCTTGGACGACGGCGATCCGAAAAAATTACAAGAAGAACTTGGCGATGTTCTCCTCCAGGTCGTCTTTCACTCTCAGATCGCCTCGGAGGAAGGCCGCTTCACGGTCGCCGACGTCATTTCGCAGCTCACCGAAAAACTGATCCGCCGCCACCCTTACGTCTTCGCCGGCCAACCTCTGCCGGCAGACACCGCTGCGGTTTTGAAGCAACGCCTTCAGATCAAGGCCGGCGAGAGAAAAGCCGGCGAAGCGAAATCGGCGCTCGGCAGCGTGCCTAAAGCGATGCCCGCCCTGGCCCGCGCCCAGAGTACCACGCAACGAGCTTCGCATTTGGGTTTCGATTGGCCCGACGTTGAACCGGTTTGGAAAAAGATCGAAGAGGAAATTCGTGAACTCAAAAGCGCCGCAGCTTCTGGCGTTCAAACGCGCATCGGCGATGAACTGGGGGATCTACTCTTTTCGGTCGTCAATCTCGCGCGTTTCCTCGACGTCGAGGCGGAGGATGCTCTGGCTCAGACTGTCGACCGCTTCACGCGCCGCTTTTATTATATCGAACGGAAACTGCAGCAAGAGAACAAGAATCTCGAGCAGTCCTCCGTCGAAGAAATGGATCGGCTTTGGGAAGAAGCTAAAAAAATCGAATCTCAGGGCAAGTGCTCGACATGAGCGTGCCTCAGCCGAAAATTGTTTTCCTCGATGCCGCTACCTATGGCGACGTCTCGCTTCAACGATTCACCGGTAGGTGGCATTCCACGGTTCATCAAGTTACGAGCCCGGATCAGACAGTCTCGCGATTGGCCGGTCACTCGATTGCCGTCGTCAATAAAGTCGTCATCGACAAAGACGTGTTGAGCTCGCCCGAAACACGCGATCTAAAGCTCGTCGCCGTAGCGGCCACAGGAACTGACATCATCGATCGTGAGGAAGCAACCCGCCGCGGCATCAAAGTTTGCAATGTCCCCGGTTACGCAACCCAATCGGTGGCGCAGTTTACCCTGGCGTTGATATTGGAATTGGCGGCTCGGGTTGGAAGGTACGTTCACGCCGTAAACGCGGGCGAATGGCAAAAAAGCCCTGTCTTTTCTCTGCTCACCTACCCGACAAACGAGCTCGCCGGTAAAAAACTCGGCATCGTCGGCTACGGCAGCATCGGCCAGGCCGTAGCGCAAATGGCGCGCGGCTTCGGCATGAAGATTCTAGTGGCCGCGCGTCCCGGCACCGCCGATACAATTCCGGACGGTCGAATAGCGTTCGAGCAACTGCTCCGGGAATCCGACGTCATCTCCCTCCACTGCCCACTCGCGCCGCAGACGAGAAATCTGATCAACGAAAAGAGCCTCTCTCTGATGAAACCGACCGCGTTTTTGATCAACACGGCCCGCGGCGCTCTGGTTGACGAAGCCGCATTGATCGCCGCGCTACGTAAAAAGCAAATTGCCGCCGCTGCGGTGGACGTGCTCAGCAAAGAACCGCCTCCCGCAAATCACCCGATGATCCAAGCCGCCAAAGAACTGGAGCACTTAATCGTGACGCCGCACACCGCCTGGTCGGCGCGCGAAGCGCGCGAACGCCTGCTCAAAGAGGTCGAAGAAAACATTGACGCATTTCTACGGGGCCGCGACCGAAATAGGATCGCCTAGGACAGTTCGATCTTCAGCCGGCGAGTCCGAGGTCAAACAAGGTGGTGAGTTTTTACGGTCGAGACGGGCTCACCCTCAGCGCCTCGTTTCTAACCCGGTGCTGCAATTGGATGGTCAAGAGCACTGGCGACGGAGAGCGTCGACTCCGCAGGTTAAAAAGGAATATCGTCGTCCAACGGCGGCGCGCCGCCGGCGCCGATCTCGTCGGATCCGGGCGAATCCATTTCCGAGGCTACGCGGGTTCCGCCGCCACCGCCGAGGAAACGGATGCGCTGGGCAACGATCTCGGTGACGTAGCGTTTGGTACCGGTCTTATCGTCGTAGCTGCGCGTGCGAATACTGCCTTCGACATAGACTTGGCGACCCTTGGCCAGGTACTGCCCGCAGGTCTCGGCCTGTTTCCCCCAAACAACGATGTTGTGCCACTCGGTCCTCTCTTGCCGCTTGCCGTCGCGATCGTTCCATTGTTCAGATGTGGCAATGGAGAAATTTGCCACCGCACTGCCCGTTTGAGTAAAGCGGACTTCGGGGTCCTTACCCAGGTTGCCGATTAAAATCACTTTATTCACCGACATGTGAGTCTCCAAGCTGCCGGAGTCGATCTTTCCGGCTCGAAGGTTGAGCCAACTTAACGCCGGCCTGCACCCGTGTCAATGATTGCCTCGCGTTGATTTTTGCATGGCCAAGAACTAAGATAAACGATCTAATTTCCATCGTTTGCACAAACCAAACTTATAATATTCTTGATGTTTTATCTTGCCCAGCTCGGTGTATTGCTTGTTATTACGGTGCCGCTGGCGATGGTCACTATTTGCTACGGCCTTTTCGATCCCCATGGCAAGCGCGTCTATCGCATCGGTCAACTCTGGACTTGGTTTGTTCTGCGCCTGGGCGGGATTTCCGTAAATGTCAGAGGTTTGGAGAATATCGAAGCCGGCCGGCAATATATTTTTATGGTCAATCATCAGAGTAACATCGACATCCCGGTGCTGATTCAAAGCCTGGCCGAGTTTCAGCTCCGCTGGATCGCCAAGAAAGAACTTATGTGGGTCCCGCTTTTTGGCTGGGCCATGTGGGCGAGCAAACACGTTATGGTCGATCGAGCCAATCCGTTCGCTGCGGCCAAAAGTTTAGAGCGCGCTAAAGAGCGGATTGCGGCGGGGATTTCCATCGTGGTTTTTCCGGAGGGAACTCGCAGCCGCGATGGGCGCTTGCTGCGCTTTAAAAAAGGCGGCTTCCTGCTCGCCGCTAAGACTCGCACCCCGCTCGTTCCCGTCACGATCAACGGCAGCGCCAATGTGTTGCCTGCCGGCGGCTGGAGATTGCGTTCCGGAACGATTGAAGTCTTCATCGATCAACCGATTGCCGCCGATGCCGACCGCGCCGGCAAATTGCGCACCCTCACCGAACAGGTGCGCGAGACGATCGCGGCCCGTCTTGAGTCGAGCAAGCCCCAAGTGACACCTGCAGTCGGAACAGATTCGGTCAACCGCGTCCGACGATTGAAAAAAAACCGCGCGTAGAGAAGAACATGGATATGCTTAAAATCATCCCGTTGGGCGGTCTCGGCGAGTTCGGCCTCAATATGATGCTGATCGAATATGGCGATGCCGCCATCGCTGTCGACTGCGGTCTCATGTTCCCGGGCGCGGATCTCCTGGGCATCGATCTGGTGATTCCGGACGTCAGTTATCTGCTCGAGGACCGCGACAAGCTCAAAGCCGTCGTGCTCACCCACGCGCATGAAGATCACGTCGGCGCCTTGCCTTATATTCTGGAGCATTTCGACGTACCGATCTTCGGCACTCGGCTGACACTCGGCCTGCTGGCGAATAAATTGAGAGAACATGACCTGGAAGATACGGTCGATGTGCGCGAAATCACCGCCGGGGTGCCGTGGGATATCGCGCCGTTTCGCATCGAAGGCATTCGTGTGACTCACAGCTTGGTGGATTGCTTGGCGCTGGCGATCGAAACGCCGATCGGCACGGTCATTCACACGGGCGATTTTAAAATCGACAACACGCCGATGGAAGGAGAAATGTTCGACTTCCAGAGATTCGCGGCTTACGGCGAGAAAGGCGTGTTGCTACTCCTCTCCGACTCGACCAATGTTGAGCGCTCGGGGCATACGCCCTCGGAGCGTGAAGTCGGCAGCAATCTTGAACAGATTATTCGGAGCAGCAGCGGCAAAGTCCTGGTCTCTACCTTTTCGTCGAGCATCCCGAGAATCCAACAGGTTGTCGAGATTTCCGGGCGCTGCGAGCGCCGGGTGGTGTTGAGCGGGCGCAGCATGATCCGCAACAGCCAGGTGGCCGCCGAGTTGGGATACTTGCAGCTGCCGCGCAATGCCATGATCGAGAGCGAACACTGGCAGGATTTACCCGCCGATCGCCTCACCTTGTTGACCACCGGCAGCCAGGGCGAGCCCTTGTCGGTGCTGCACCGGGTCGCATTGAACGATCACAAGACGATCAAGATCGAGCGCGGGGATACGGTGATTCTCTCGTCGAAATTTATTCCGGGCAACGAAAAAACGATCGCTAATTTGATCAATCATCTCTACCGGCGCGGCGCCGAAGTGCACTACGAGAAAGTCTCCGAGATTCACGTCTCGGGGCACGCGAGCCAGGAGGAGCTCAAAATCATGCTGCAGCTCACCCGGCCGCGCTACTTTGTGCCGATTCACGGCGAATATCGCCATCTCGTGCGGCACCGGCGGCTCGCCCAAGAGGTCGGCATCCCCGAAGCAAACTGCTTTATCCTCGAAGACGGTGACGTACTGGAGCTGACCGCCAACAGCGCGCAAAAGACCAATCCGGTGCAGGTCGGAAAAGTTTTCGTCGACGGGAAAGGAGTCGGTGACGTCGGCGACATCGTTATACGCGACCGGCGGCACCTCTCCGAAGATGGCATGGTGCTCGCCGTCATGGCCATCCACCAGCAGTCGGGCGAGCTCGTTGCCGGGCCGGACTTAGTTTCCCGTGGTTTTATGAGTACTGAAGAGAGTGAAGAAGTTTTGGAGCACGCTAAGAAAGTGGTTCTCGAGACCCTAAACGGCATGAACCGCGAAACTCGAACCGATCCCGCCGAGCTGAAAGAGGAAGTGCGTAAAGCGCTGCGGCGTTTCTTTAGAAAGAAGCTGGAGCGTCGTCCCG
Organism: Candidatus Binatia bacterium; assembly: GCA_025922795.1. The sequence goes on from JAICHC010000083.1 coordinate 5,911, forward strand.
TGGTTCTGCCGTATATCATCGAAACTTGAGGACAGTCGTCTATGCCTGCTGCTCCGGAGAAAAGTCGCCTCCACCGGGAGATTTGGGGTGTGGTGATCGGCCTCAGCGCTTTGCTCGTCGCCCTCAGCTTGATCTCCTATAACGTCGACGATCGCTCGCTCAATAATCCTTCGGGCGGTCTCGACAGCCATAACTGGGGCGGCTTTGTCGGCGCGGTTTTAGCCGATCTATTGCTACAGGGCCTGGGCCTTTCCTCTTATCTGTTGCCGGTGTTTCTTGCTATAGCGGCGACGCAGATGTTTCGCGCGAGCCGCAGCTTCACGTTCAGCAAAGGCGTGGCGTACACGATTTTACTGCTGAGCGTGGCGGTTGTGCTAAGCGTCGTTATCGATACCGAAAGCGCGCGCGACGCTGGCGGTATCATCGGCGGGTTCTTAGAAGAAAGTGTCCTGGTGCCGCTGTTTGGACGATTGAGCGCAGTCCTGATCGCGTGCTTTACCATGCTCTTGTCGATCATGTTGCTGACGCAAAATTCGCTGCTCGACATTGCCGGCTACACGAGAAAGCTTTTCGACCGGTTTGGCAAGTCGATCGTTCCGGCCATCACGAACCGCCTAAAAGAGCTCAAGAAAGAAAAGCGCAAGAGCGAGAACACCAAGAAGGAGAAAAAGGACTATGTGCCGCCGCCGATCGTCCTGAAAGAGGAATATAAAGACGAGCCGGCGAAAAGGCCCCAGAACAAACCGGCGCTGCCTCCCGAGCAGTTCAAGCTTCCGCAAGTTGTTGAAGGGTACAAACTGCCGCCACTTGAGTTGCTCGACCCGCCGGACGGCGAACAGTTCAAAATCGATACCGAGACGCTGCAAGCCAACTCACTAATCCTGCAAAAAAAGCTTGAAGATTTCGGAGTCGAAGGAGAGGTCATGGCGGTGCGCCCGGGGCCGGTGATCACGATGTACGAATTCAAGCCCGCGCCCGGCGTCAAAGTGCGCCGCATCGTGCTGTTGGCAGACGATCTGGCCATGGCACTGCGCGCGGTGAGCGTGCGTATTCTTGCGCCGATTCCCGGCGAGTCCGTAGTCGGCATCGAAATACCCAACCCGCGGCGCGAAACGGTTTTCCTACGCGAAGTGATCGAAAGCGAGGCTTATCGTAATACCGATTCCAAGCTCACCTTGGCGCTCGGAAAAGACATTGGCGGCACGCCGTTCGCGACCGACTTGGCAAAAATGCCTCATCTTCTCGTCGCCGGCGCCACTGGCACGGGCAAGTCGGTGTCCATTAACGCGATGATTCTGAGCATTCTTTACAAATCGAGCCCGCAAGACGTCAAATTCATCATGGTCGATCCCAAAATGCTTGAGCTGACGGTGTATGAGGATATTCCTCACTTGCTGGTGCCCGTCGTGACCGACCCCAAAAAGGCGGCAGCGGCACTTTTCTGGGCGATGGATGAAATGGACCGGCGCTATCGATTGATGCGAGACAAGGGCGCACGCAATATTGACAACTACAACCGGACGCTGGAGCGTGAGGCTGGCAACAAGAGGCCAGTAATCGACCTGACGGAGCCCGAAGATGAAGACTCTACCGCAATGGGTGGGAGTCTTTCCGACGATGCGCCGCTGACCCATGAGAGGCTGCCTAAAATCGTCATCATCATCGATGAACTGGCCGATCTGATGATGACTGTCGGTCGCGATATCGAGGAATATATCACCCGTCTGGCGCAAAAGGCGCGCGCTGCCGGTATTCACCTGATACTTGCGACGCAACGCCCGTCTGTCGACGTTATCACCGGTTTGATCAAGGCCAATTTTCCGGCGCGTATTTCCTTTCAGGTCACCTCCCGCGTCGACTCGCGGACGATTTTGGATTCTATGGGCGGCGAGAAGCTCTTGGGGAATGGCGATTTGCTTTTTCTACCGCCGGGAACTGCGCGTCTGATCCGCGTGCACGGCGCCTTCGTCTCTGATCAGGAAGTTCGCCGGGTGATGAAATTTATCAAGCAACAGGGGCGGCCAAGCTATCGCCCGGAAGTCCTCGAAGCAAAAAAACAGATCGATTCGGCGTCAGCAGCCGACGAGGAATATGACGAAATGTACGACCAGGCAGTTGCTATTGTCACTGAAACCCAGCAAGCTTCGATATCTATGGTTCAGCGCAGGTTGCGGGTCGGATACAATCGCGCCGCGCGAATGATCGAACAAATGGAAAGAGACGGCGTTGTCGGTCCGGCCGACGGCGCCAAGGCCAGAGAAGTTTATGCGCGAAAGATCGAAGACTAGCCTGGCATACCCACTCGCAGCCAGCCTGGTCGCTGCCATCACGCTGCTCTGCGGCATCCGCCCCGGCGTCGCCGCCGGCAGCAACCAGGCCGAAGCAATCATCGAGCGGCTACAGAAAAACTATGACGTAATGGCTGATTTTGTCGCCGATTTCCGCCAGGAGACCGACGTCAAAACCCTTAATCGAAGCCTCAAGGCGTCGGGAAAAGTTTCTTTTAAGCGGCCCGGCAAGATGCTCTGGCTCTACGAGGAGCCGAAAGGACAGTTTGTGCTCGCCGATGGCAAACATCTTTATTTCTATCAGCCGGACCAAAACCAGGTGATCAAGAGCCCCTTGAAA
>JAICHC010000084.1 GCA_025922795.1 Candidatus Binatia bacterium
GCACGGCGAAACATTCGGCAAGCGGAATGTCAATCCAAGAACGAACGAAGAAATCGACCAGGCCGCGGGCTTCCGGAATGAGCTCGCACTCGATCATCTCGTCTGCGGACACGCCTAGTGCGTTTCCCAAGATCGGCAGCATGCGCGCGTGGCCGCCGATCGCCGGTGTTGTGAATTCTTCGCCGATTTTCTGCGCGATACGATTTTCCAGTTCCGGATGTCTTTTGAAAAAGCCGACGAACTGATGGTACACGGTTGCCATGCCGGTATTGACCTCGAGCGCGAAGGAGTACCAATTCTTGATCCATCCCTGGAGGCGAGGGCGAGATAGCGTGCCGGCGCGAAGATCTGTGAAAAACGGCGACGGCTGAACTTCGCGGTAGTAAGTATCGAGGATGATTTTTCTGATCGCCTCAGCCGTTTGTTTTGCTTCTTGCGGCGTCATTTTGCTATGTTCGGCCACGGCGGGTTCCCTTTAAGCGATGAATTGTTTTCTTGCAAAACACTTAGCTGAAGGGCGCGCTGCTTGTCAACGTGCCCTTCGGCTCGATCGATGTGCTCGATGGGGGCTCAAATACAACGTTCTTGGCAAGCCACGCCACGTATCTGGATGATGTTGTGGTGAAAAAATGAAGCAAGCCGACGGTAGGAGAAGTTGGCTCAAGCAAGCCCACGAGCTCGGTAAAATCCGGACGATCGAAGGAGCCGATTGGGACTTAGAGATGGGCGGCGTTGCCGATATCGTCAATGAACGGCGGAAGTGATCGGACGAGCTGTCGTGAGAATTCACCGCGGAAGCACGGCAGGCGTCTGGTATAGGAGGGCCGTAGGTTGGAATTGATCAAACAATTGTCGTTTTCGTTGCTGGCCCTGCTTTGTTGCATTGCGCCGCTGCACGCGGCGTTGCGAGAAGTGCATAAGGAGATGGGAATCGTGAAGTAAGTCAGGTTGGAGTAGTGGAGTATTGGAGTGCTGGGTTCCTCGATACCCGGAGGTTGTTATGAAGAACGGATTTCGTGCTTTCGATAGCGACATGCATGTTTATGACCCCGCGTTTCTCTACGAGAAGTACATGAACCCCAAATGGGGCGATCGGATTCCGCGCGGGCGCCGGAACGGCAAGCACGGGCGCGTCGAGTTCTCTATCGGCGCCGGCAAGGAGACACTGCGTCAAATCACTGACGTCATCGATCACGGACAGAAGCAAGTCGCCGATCGTTACGACTTTGCCGTCGCTCGCGACTATGACGCCGTGTCGCAGCTCGAAGCCATGGATCGCGAGGGCCTGGACGTGGCGGTGCTGTTTCGCACATCGCCGCTGCACTGCGATGAGACCTTGGAGCCGGAGTACGCCAACGATCTTTGCAGGGCGTGGAATGACTGGATTGCCGATTTTTGCAAAGAGAACCCGCAACGGTTGAAAGCTTCCGCATTGATTACGCTGCATGATGTCGATCTCGCCGTCGATGAGGTGCGCCGCGTCGTCAGCGGCTTGGGCATCCGGGCGCTGTCTCTCTGTCCCGAGCCGATCAACGGCAAACGCATCCACGATCGTTACTTCGATCCTCTGTGGGGGGAAATCGAAAAGCTCGATGTGGCCCTTTGTTTTCACCCCCCGGCCCGACCGAAGCAGGATCAGGTCGCCAACAAGTTCTTCGGCCACCCCAACGCCAACATCGTCGCTCTGGCTTTGCGCAATCCGGTTGAACTGATCCAGGCGGTGTCGAGTTTTTGCGCCGGCGGCGTATTGGAAAAATTTCCCAAACTGCGAGTCGCGTTCCTGGAAGGCAACTGCGCATGGTTGCCATGGCTGCTTTACCGACTCGACGAGCGCGCAAAGCTGCACGGACCATTGGCCGACGTGCCGCTGTCGCGCCAGCCGAGCGAGTATTTTCTTCAACAGTGCTTTATCTCGGTGGATCCGGATGAATATCTCGTGACCGACGTCGTCAAGCGTCTCGGCGACGACAATCTCGTGGTCTCCACCGACTATCCCCATATCGACGCGCACTTTCCTCAGGCGATCGATGAATTCCTCGAGATTGGCGGTTTGAGCGATGCTAATCGGAGGAAAATCTTGTGGAGTAACTGCGCGCGGTTGTACGACATGGGTTAAAAACTCGTTAATATTCAAAGGTTCAAGGGTTTCAACTTTCATCTTGGATTTGATCAAAGAAGGAGTCGGCGAATGACACGTAAAGCAATCTCGATACTGCTGGTTTTATCCGTTCTCGGTTGGGGCTGGCGCTCAGCGGAGGCTGCAGAGGCGGCTTCGAAAGCGATCTTCGCCTATGGCGCGATCAACGCCTATCTGACCTCCACGTGGATCGCCAAGGAGCAGGGCTTCTTCCGCAAGCACAACGTCGAAGTGCAGCCCGTTTTCATCATTGCAACGCAGGCGGCGCAAGCGATGCTCGCCGGCGAAGTGCAGGTGGGGCTTATCGGCCCTACGCACGTGATCAATGCTGTCGCGGCCGGAAGCGATATGGTGATGATCATGGGCAACCAGAACAAAGTCAGGTATCAACTGGTCGCGCATCCGAGCATCAAGCGCGCCGAGGACTTAAAGGGGAAAACCTTCGGTATCGGCGCCAGCATGGCCGGTTTGGCTAGCCTCGCCGCGCTCATGGCTCTGGATCATCTGGGTTTGAACCCTCGCCGCGACAATATCACGCTTCTGCCCACCGGGCCGGAGCCTTCGCGCCTGGCGGCGTTGAAGGGTGGCACGACTCAAGCGACGGTGATCGCGCCGGAGATTTCCAAGGCTGCCATCGCCGAGGGCTTTCCGGTGCTGGTGGATATGGCCAAGATGAATATCCCGTTCCAAGCAAGCGGTCTGGCGGTGATGCGCAAAACCTTGCGCAGTCAGCCCGTGATGGTCGATCGCGTCGGACGGGCACTCACCGATTCGGTTCGTTTCATTGTCAACCCGGCGAACAAGAACGTTGTCCTGCCCTCGATGATGAAGAACCTGCGAATTAGCGATCAAGCAAGGGCGGAAGAGGTCTATGCCGATCTCGTCGACGATTTACCGGACAGTATTTGTCCAACGGTTCCGGGCGTGCGCAGCATCGCGAAGCTCATGGCCGAATTCGGCGTCAACCCCAAGGCCGCGCAAGTCAAAGTCGACGACGTGGTCGACCTGACGTTATGCAAACGCTGGGGTAGTCAGGCGCGCTGAGAAGGGTTGGTGGGCGGCCGCAGATTCGGAATGTCTCCGCCAAGACGCAAAGAAGATGGGGTCATTTCGGCCGCGGGAAAAATCCTTCTGGAAGAATTTCTCGCGTTGCTCGAAATGACGAAACCGGACTGTCATGCTGAACGAGAAGCCGTTTCGCAATATTACAAATCACGTGAATGTCATGCTGAGCGAAAGCGAAGCATCTGCTGGTTCAACGGCTCACGAAAAGCAGATTCGTCGGCCGCGCCTCAGAATGACACTCTGACAGTAGTCTACCGAGGTGAAGCATCGGTTTACGAAGTTGTTTCGTTGATGTTCGAGTGTTAGCCAGGAGACGCGAATGCTGCTTAGCGAACAAGAACTCGACGCCATGCATGCCCGCTTTCCGTACCCACGCTTTTCCAAAGCGGAATACGAGCGGCGTTATAAGAACATCCGCGCGATGATGCGCGAGCACAACCTCGATTGCCTCCTGATCGTGGGCGGGTCGGCAGCTTACGGCCGACTCTGGTTCAACGTTCGTTACGTGACCAACATGATGGGCAAAGCCGAGATGGCGAACTACTGCTTTTTCCCCCGAGAAGGGGAGCCCGCCGTGGTGACGCGCCCGGGCCATTCCCTCGCCGGCGGCATGCTGGCCCGTACAGCCGTGCGCAACGTCATCGTCGGAGCGCCCAGCGTGCTCGGCGCCATCGTCAACGAGATCAAAGAGCGCGGCTATGACAAAGGACGCGTCGGCATCGTCGAGTACGATCCGTACACTTCGATTCCAAAAAACCATTGGGATTTTTTCACAACGAATTTACCGCAGGCCGAATTCGTTTTCGTCACCAAAGAATTCATCGTTCTGCGGCTCTTGAAGAGCGCGGAAGAAATTCGATTCCTCGAGCGCTCGGCGGAATTCGGGGATGTGGGGCTGCGCGCCATGCAAGAGCGGGTGAGGCCCGGTATGACCGAGGGCGAGGTGTTCGGACTCGTCCACGAGGCCGTCATGAAGGCTGGCGGCGAGATGGGTATGATCCAGCTCGGCTCGTGCTCGATGCTCGATCCCGATATCAACGATCAGCGGCCGCGTCCAGTCGATCGCGTGATCGGCGAGCGCGACATCATCAACAACGAATTGGGGATTTTTTACAACGGCTACGAAGCCCAGTGCGGCAGACCGGTGGTCACCGGCGATCCGACAGCCGAATACAAGGAAATGTTCGAGATTGCGGTTGAGGGTTACCAGCGTCTTGCGCCGACACTCTCTGCCGGTAGGAGCAGCGAAGATTCGATCCAGGCCATGCAATTTATCCGCGATACGGACTACGAATTTTACGGCGGGTTTCTCCAAGGCATGCTCGGCGCCAACCCGCGCCACGAGCCGCAAATTGGATTTGACCGTGTGCAGAGCACGGAAGACCGTTTTCTCTTCGATTCGGACGGTAGGCTGGTTTACCAGGTCGGGCACGTGTTCGCTTTGCAGATGCACATCGTGGATAAAAACCACACCCGCGGACTTTTTCTCGCGGATTTTTTTGCCATTGAGGAAAAAGGTCCTCGTTGCCTTAACAAGTTTCCCTGCGAAATCATACGGTGTCGATCGAGTTGATGGCGCAGGAGAATTGACTGAAACTTCACCGCGTGATACGCGAAATTACCCGCAGGCGACTTATCGACTGGCCGATTGGAGGCTTCACCGCATGCAAGTTTGTTTGATTCGATCGCTCATCCTTCTTGTTGGTTTTTTTGTGCTGACTTTGCCCAAGTCCATTGACTTTGCGCGCGCCGCCGAGCCGATAAAGTTCGCGCTGCCGGGAAATTCAATGGGTTACCTGCCGCTGTTTGTCGCCGTGCACCGAGGTTTTTTCCGAGACGAGGGACTGGAGATCGAGCTACCGCGCCTGCGGCCCTCGATTGCGCAAAATGCGCTCCTGGCGGGAGAGGTGCAGTATCATGGGCTCGCCGATTCAGGCTTGCGCCTGGCGGCGCGTGGTTTACCATTGAAAGCGATCTTCTACGGCGCTGACCGGCCGATGTATTATCTGGTGGCGCAGAAGGACATTCGCTCGGTAGCCGAGCTCAGGGGCAAACGAGTCGGTGTCAGTCAATTCGGCGGCACTTCCGACCTTTCGGCACGCCTGGCGCTTAAGCACTTTGGTATCGAACCGGAGAAGGACGCGATACTTATACAAATCGGCGCCGAGGGAACGCGAATGGCCGCGTTGCGCGCCGGTTCAGTGAGCGCGATCATCGTTCCGGTGCCTGCCGTTGCGATTCTCAAACGGGAAGGGTTCAATGAAGTGTCCTTTGTCGGCGACGTCGTCGAGTTCGCCAGCAACGGCTACAGCACGACCGATCAGCGCATCAAGGAGCATCCCCAGGAAGTCAAGAAAGTCGTGAGATCTCTCTACCGCGGCTTGCGCTACGCCAAGGACAATCCCGAGGGAACCATCGGTGTGATTCAGAGGGAGTGGAAAGTCGATCCCGAGATTGCCAAGGGCTCCTATCAAGCCATCATTAAGGCGCTAAACGAGGACGGCATCATCGGCGAGAGACAACTCAAGGTTCACTTCGATCTCATCCGCAAGGTCGAGCAGGACGTCGGCGATATACCCGTAGAGAAGGTCGTTGATTTCCGCCTGCTGAGAGAAGTGCGCAAAGAGATCAGCGGCAAATAATTCCGACGCTGGCCGGCTATCAAGCGCCGGTTTCGCGACGGCCGCTGGAGCACTACGCCCTGCGTATTTCCGGCTGTAGACACTATTACCGCGACGGGGCTTGCTGGTCTCAGGCCCGGTCCTCTACAGTGTTTCAACATTTAGTCGAAGCGCCGCAGGCCAGTGCTGGACAGCCCGATTCGCGCTGCTGTTTACCTTCGCTTGACGCTTTTGGACCCAACCGTTATTGTCACGGCTTACCAACCATGGATCGGCAAATCATCTCGCGCCTGACTCAGCGCATCGCCGCTGAAAAGCTCGATGCCATCGTCGCCGTCTCGCCGGAAAATGTTGCTTATGTCTCGGGTTTTGTCGTGCCGTCGCAGTCGCTCATGCGCTGGCGCCATGCTGCCGTGATTGTCACGGCTGACAAGCGGATTTCGATGATCGCCATCGATATGGAAGCGACCACGGTAAAGGCGCACGCAGGGATCGGCGATTTGAAAATTTATCGCGAGTTCAGCGATGATCCGATGGACAAGCTGGCTGACTCGCTGAAGGACTTGAAGCTCGACGGTGGCAAAGTTGGGATCGAGTTGGAGTTTCTTCCGGCAAGAGATTTTGCCAGGCTGCAAGAAAATCTTCCGACCGTTCACTGGGTCGCCGCCGATGCGATTTTCAATAAAGCGCGGCAGATCAAGACGGCTAACGAATTGGCGTTGCTACGCTCACTCAGCAAGCTCACAGACAAGGCGATCGGCGACGCGCTCAGGTCGGCAAAGATAGGGATGACCGAGATGGAGCTAGCGGGAGTCTTGCTGACGTCGCTCTTCGGCGGGGGTGCCGAGAGCTATAAGCTGATGATCATCGCCAGTGGCGAGCGCAGCCAGTTTCCCAATGTCGGGCCAACCGACCGGAAGCTGCAAAAGGGCGACATTATTCGGATGGAAATTTTCGGCCAGAAAAGCGGCTATCTCAGTGGCGTTTGCCGCACAGCGGTGCTGGGCGACGCGACGCCGGAGCAGTACAAGATCTGGGCGAACTTGATCGAGTGTAAGTATCTCGTCATGGATTTGATTAGGCCAGGCGTGAGCTGTCCGGACATTTACCGAAAATTCCTCGCGAAATTTGGTCAACTCGGTTTCGAGCCGATCAGTTTCGTCGCGCATGGCATCGGTCTTCACCTGCACGAAGAACCGTATATGGGCCGCTACGGAAACGAGATCGTCGAGGCGGGCATGGTCGGCGCCTTCGAGCCGCTGGTCTATATTCCCGGCCGCTTCGGCATGCAAAACAAGGACATGTTTTGCGTGACGGAGAAAGGTTGCGAGTTGCTTTCCGATATTACGCCCACGGACACGCTTTTGAGAGTTGGCTGAGATGAAAATCACCAAAATCGAAACCATTCCGATTCGCCTGCCGACGCGGCGCGTGCATCGATGGGCGAGTCTCACGACGCCGATCGGCGTTTACGTCATCATCAAGCTCTACACCGATCAAGGTTTGATCGGTGTCGGTGAAGCCCCGGTCTTGAAAGACTGGGGCGGCGATCACGGGAGATATTTCGGGGAGACGCCGCAGACGACGGTTCATACCATCAACGATATTCTGGCTCCCGCTTTGTCGGGCCAGGACCCGAGCCGGTTCGGAGCCATTCACGCGGTGATGGACAAAGCCGTGTAAGGCTACCCGTATTGCAAAGCGGCGATCGATGCGGCGATTTACGATGTCGTCGGCAAGGCGCTGAAGGTTCCTGCCTATCAGTTGCTCGGTGGTTTGTTTCGTGAACGCATTCCAATTGCCCATAGTCTAGGCTTGATGGATATCGAAAGGGCTGTCGAGGAAGCGGTTGAAGCCAAATCGGAAGGCGTCAAGACGATCAAGCTGAAATGCGGGATCGATCACAAACGCGACGTCGAGCTGGCGAAACGGGTCCGCGAAGCCATCGGCCCGGACTTGCACATCTGCGTCGATGCCAATCAAGGTTACCCGACAGCCAAACTCGCGGTAAAAATTACCCGGGCGATGGAAGAGTACGATCTTCTTTATATGGAGCAGCCGGTGGAAGGGCTTGATCAGATGGCGGAGGTGACGCGGCGAGTCGATACGCCCATCATGGCGGACGAGAGTGCCTGGACGCCGCAGGATGTGATCGAAATTGTCCAAAAGAAAGCCGCGGATATGATTTCGATCTACACGACCAAACCCGGCGGCATGTTCAAGGCGAAGGAAGTCGCGGCGATCGCCGAAGCCGCAGGGCTAAAGTGCAACGTCAACGGTTCCGTTGAAACCGGCGTCGGGAATGCGGCGAATATTCATCGTGCCGCATCAACCGGTGTCGTAACCTACGGATGCGTTGTGCCGGTTTCGACACCGGCGGGGAAAGGCAAGGGCGGTATCGCCGGGATCTACTATCAGGATGATATTATCAAGGAGCCTTTCCCGTACGCGGACGGTGACGTTATTGTTTCCTCAAGGCCGGGGCTCGGTATCGAGTTGGATGAAGACAAGGTTCAGCACTACCGCATCGCGTAACCACCCATAAGCACCCGCGCCGTCCCCTACAAATTTCCATGGCCATTCAGAAGATCGCTGTACTGGGTGCAGGCAACGGCGGATGCGCCGCCGCCGCCGATCTGACCTTGCGCGGTCATGAAGTCCGGCTGTTCTCGAGATCGGAAAGCACCATCGCCAGGCTCGCCC
>JAICHC010000085.1 GCA_025922795.1 Candidatus Binatia bacterium
GCGACTACCCTCTCGCCCCCGACTGCGCGCGACTCGAAAACGGCCTCGTGCTCGCCGGCGACGTGGCGCTCGTCAGCCCGCGCGCCCAAGGCCGCCCGAACGGCGGGCAGATCGGGTGCCTCGAGCAATTCAGCCATGGGCTCAAGTCGTTGGATGAAAGAAAGCTGAAAAGAACTCTACTGCCGCGCCGGGTGATAAACAATGCCCGGTCAGCAGCGACTTCTCTGATGAATCGGCGCAGTCCCGGTGATTTTCCCGAGAGCTGATGTAACAGCCTACCTGGCCATGTTATTGGGTTTTAAACGGGTACGGGCACAAATCTCTGATCGCACACTCCGGACACTTTGGGTTTTTTGCCAGGCACACGCGTCGGCCGTGGTATTGCATCAAATGGCAGAAGCGCACGCGCTGGTGCGCGGGGACGATGGTCAGCAGGTCGCCTTCGATTTTGTCCGGATCGAGCTGCTTGGTGAAGCCGAGACGCTGCGAGAGCCGCATGACATGGGTGTCGACGCCGATTGTCTGGCGGCCGAACGCGTTGCCGAGAAGGATATTGGCGGTTTTCCGGCCGACCCCGGGCAAGCTGACGAGGTCCTCGAGATTGTCGGGCACCCTACCGCCAAACCGCGCGACTAGCGCCCGGCAGCAGTTGTGAATCGATTTGGCCTTGTTGCGGTAAAAATTGACTTTGCCGATCTGGTGCTGAAGTGTCGCCGGTGGCGTGCCGGCATAATCGGCTGCAGTTCGATGGGCCTTGAACAAATCAACGGTAATCTTGTTCACCAAATCATCGCGGGCTTGGGCGGCCAAGATCAAGGCGATCAACAATTCAAGTGGATTGGTAAAGTCAAGATCGAGCTTGGCGTCGGCATGGACGGTCTCGAGCCGTGTAAGGATTTTCTTGACCGTAGCGGTTGATGTCGAAGCTTTGGCCTTGAGTTTTCGCGGCGTTGCCATTTTTATTCCATAGGCTAAATATGCTAGCAGGAGTTCAGTTGTCAAAGGAGGAACCAGACGATGGAGTTAAGAGAGCTTAGAAAACTCCCGATGCACAAGTTGCGAGACGTCGCCAAGCAGGAAACCGATCTTAAAAATGTCGTGGCTCTGGAAAAAGAGGAGCTGATTAAAGCCATCGCCGCGGCGAAAAACATTGCTTATGACGAAACCCACAAGGACTTGAACGCGATTCATTCAGTCAAGCAGGATATTCGCCAGGCGCAGAAAGAAAAGTCTGAGCTGCTAGCTTCCGACGGCGATCGCAAAAAAATAAAAAAACTCAGGCGCAGCGTCAAGTTCTTGAAGCGGGTCACGCGCCATCTCGCGCGCGACGCGAAGTCAGCGGCTGCCGCGGCTGCCGCAAAACCCGCGGCAGCCGCCGCTCCTGATCAAACTCCGCCGGCCGCGTCCTAGCCATACCGATGACCTCGCCGCCTCCCTTGCGTGGCCGCGGCTCGGCCCTCAATCCGAAAAACCGATTCGAAACGATCGAACGGGTGCGGGAGCCGCTGCAGGACAGCGACGAGGTCTCTTCGCCTCAAACTCAATTTTTCGCTGATCGTTCGAAATCGATTATCGCGTACAACGAGAGCCCGGACGTGGGTTTCGACGCCAGCGTCAATCCGTATCGCGGTTGTGAGCACGGCTGTGTTTACTGTTACGCCAGGCCCACGCACGAGTATCTGGGCTTTTCTTCAGGATTGGATTTCGAAACTAAAATTATGGTGAAAGAGGACGCCCCCGAGCTCCTGCGCAAAGAGCTGTCGGGGCGCAACTGGAAGCCGCAATTAATCGCGCTCAGCGGCAACACCGATTGCTATCAGCCGGTCGAGAAGCAAAAGCAATTGACGCGTCGCTGTTTGGAGGTCTTTCTCGAGTTTCGCAACCCGGTCGTGATCATTACCAAAAATTTTCTGGTCACGCGCGACGTGGACCTTCTCGCCGAACTGGCGCGTTACGGCTGTGTCGGTGTGACCCTCTCCCTGACCACGCTGGATCACCAACTGTCATCGTTGCTCGAGCCGCGCGCGTCGCGCCCGGCGCGGCGTCTGGCGGCGATAAAAGCGCTCGCCGAAGCCGGCGTGCCGGTGGGCTATCTTCAGGCGCCGATGATCCCCGGTCTTACGGATGCCGAAGCGCCCGCCATCGGCGCTGCCGCGGCCAAAGCCGGCGCGACCTTTTCCGGCTACGTTGCTTTGCGCCTGCCGTTTGCCGTCAAGTCTTTATTCGAGGATTGGCTCGAGCAAAACTATCCTGACAAAAAGCGTAAGATCCTCAGCCGAGTTCGCGAAATCCGCGGCGGCAAGCTCAACGACCCCAATTTCAAAACGCGCATGAGCGGCGAAGGCATTTACGCCGAGCAGATGGCCGAATTGTTTAAACTGGCGCGGAAGAAGTCCGGCATCAGCGAGCGCTGGCCGAAGCTTACCACCGAACATTTTCGCCGTCCGGCAATCGATCAGCTGAGTCTTTTTTGAACTTAAAGTTCGCTTTGCGCCGTGCAACCGCGCCCTCGGCGCTATCTAAACGGTTCTGCCACGTTGAACTTTTGAACGGTTGTTCAGTAGGTCATATTGCGAGCCTCAATCGGAATAATATTCAATTTGGTAGCCGTTGGGGTCGGAGAAATAGATCGCGTCTTTGCCGCGCCGGCCGTCGATTTTGACGCCGTGGGCCTTGAGTGTTTTTTCGGTTTTCTTGAGCCCCGCCGCCGTCACCTTGAAGCCGATATGCTCCAAACCCTGAGTGCCTGAAGCCCGAGCGCCGCTCTTTACAAAGTTGATCAGATCGGTGCCGCCCGGCGTGGTCAGAAAGAGCATGTTGGGCGGATGTCGGAACGCAATCTTTAGCCCCAGCACTCGGGTGTAAAACGCTTCGGTTTTCTTGAGGTCTCGACTCTTCAATGCGATGTGATTCAAGCCTTTGGCTGTCATGGCGGAACACCCCTTGATAGATTGACTGGTTGTTTCTATAGCTCGCAGCCCGCTTAACAAGCAAACGTGATTTCGAGTCCATCGACGCGACTCAGGATGAACTCAGCGAAAAGTTGCTCATCGGGAGATCCTTGCGATTTTAAGTGAACGAAGTACCCAAGCTACGCCTCCTCACTTTTACAACGATTAGGAAGCTTGCTAGGGTAAGACGATTGCTTTCCGGTCCTGCTGCCGTTTCTGACCCTCTCAATGCCGGCACTGCTGCAAAAACCAAAATTCTTTTACGGCTGGACCATAGTCGCCGTCGGCTTTCTTTCTCATGTCGCATGCGCCTTTCACATGTCGAGCACCCTCAGTGTGTTTCTCAAGCCTTTGACCGAAGACCTGGCGGTCTCGCGCGGATTGTTTTCGCTGTTGCGCTCGGGGGAAATTCTCATCGGCGCGGGAATGGCTCCGTTGGTCGGGCCGCTCGTCGATCGCTACGGCGGTCGCTGGCTTATGGCGGGCGGGGCCCTGGTTGCGGGCGCCGGATTCATTCTACTCAGCCAGGTGAGTTCCTATTGGCAGTTCTTGGTGCTGCGCTGGACGTTGATCACGTTCGCCGGCGTTTTCATGTGTCACATGGTCGTGAGTGTCACGATCTCGCGCTGGTTCGTGCGCCGGCGCGGACGCGCCATCGCAATCGCGAGTCTGGGTCAGGGTTTATCCAAAGTCTTCATTCCGGTGGTGACGGCGACTCTGTTCGTCTGGGTCGGCTGGCGCTGGACCTGGGCGATCTTTGGCATCATCACATTAATACTGATCGTCGTCCCTGCGCTGATTTTCATGCGCCGCAGTCCGGAAGACATGGGACTCAAGCCCGACGGCGACGATGGGCCGGATGAGCGCACCGATGCCGCCGCGACGGACAAGCGCGACAGTTTGGCGAGTGCCGTTGCGGCCGACGCGACCCCGTGGAGCTGGCGCGAAGTGATCGGCACTGACACTTTTTGGATCGTGTGCTTCATCTACGGCATGGCGAATATCGGCATCGCCGGTCTCAATCTCCACGTGTTTGCCTACGTGACGGACATTGGTTTTTCACCGCTGGTCGCGGCTACGGTACTGAGTATCATCGCCTCGACGCAACTTGGCTCGACCTTGATCTGGGGCTTCGTCAGCGAGCGGATGGAGATCCGGCGCTCCAGCATGCTGATGTTTTTGGTTCAGGCATTCGGCTTGACGGTCGTGATTGCCACAAGCGCCGTGGCGCCGCTGTACGCCGGTTTTCTCTTTTACGGCGTCGGACTGGGTGGGGGTTGGGTATTGCAGGAAGTCGTCTGGGCGCATTATTTCGGCCGCGTATCCCTCGGCACCGTGCGCGGCCTGGGAGTCCTAGTCACGCATGCCTTCGGCGCGGCCGGCGCGCCATTTTTCGGTTTCGTCCATGATATGACGGGCAGCTATTCGTCCTCCTTCATGGCATTCGTCGTCGCTCTCCTGCTGGCCGCGCTGTTGAGCCTAGTCGTGCGCCCGCCGCGCAAGCGGCTAGCCATCGGTTGACCGCATAACGAGAGCCAGCATAATGGGCTTGTAGATTCGCTCACGCTCTGACACATGGCATTATCCTCGCAAACTCCGATTGACCTGCGCTCTGAGGGGCCGCGCGATGGTTTGTTGACGCTCATTTTTACCGGCCGACTTGACTCAACGACCACCGGAACAGTTTGGCGCCGCGCCGCCGCCGCAGTCACTCGAGCGCGGTCGCAAGACGTCGTTATCGATGCATCAAGGATCGAATACTGTGACGGCGCGGGAATCGCCCTGCTGGTCTATCTGCGCTTGCTACAAAGCCGAGCGGGCAGGCGCTTGCGAATCGACGGGCTGCGGCCTGAATTTGCAAACTTGCTCGATGACAGCATTCGCGACTTTCCGTCTCGCGCACCCAAAGCAAACGGAGAGATCTCTCGGCCGGCGGGATTCGCCATCGAGATCGGCGAAGCCACGGTCGAGGTTTGGCGCGATATTCAGATTCTGGTGAGTTTTGTCGGCGAGCTTGGCGTGGCGCTCATGCATGCTTTGTTTCACCCGCGCAGCGTGCGCTGGCGGGATGCGCTGGCTGTCGCGGAAGTGGTCGGCGTCAACGCGCTTCCGATCGTCGCGCTCATCAGCTTTTTAATGGGGCTGATCATGGCCTTTCAAGCCGCCATTCCCTTGCGCCAATTCGGCGCCGAGCTGTTCATTGCGAATTTGATCGGTCTTTCGATGCTGCGCGAATTGGGTCCCCTGATGACCGCGATTGTCGTGGCCGGCCGCTCGGGCTCTGCTTTTGCGGCTGAGCTTGGAACCATGAAAGTCCGCGAGGAAATCGATGCGCTTAGAACCATGGGACTCGATCCCGTCCGTTTCTTGATCGTGCCCCGAGTGATTGCCGCCGTCTGCATGACGCCGCTGCTGACGATCTTCGCGAATCTGATCGGCTTGATGGGCGGTTCTGTTGTCATGCTCTCGTTGGGTTTTCCGTTGATCACTTTTTTCCATCAAGTTCAGTACGCGGTCAGCTACGGCTCTCTCGTGGGCGGGTTGGTGAAGGCGTTTGTCTTCGGCATTCTGGTCGCGGGCATCGGTTGCCTGCGCGGCTTGCAAGCCAAAACGGGCGCCACGGCGGTCGGCGAATCGACCACCAGCGCGGTCGTGAGCGGCATCATATTGATCGCCATCACCGATGGGATTTTCTCCGTGGTTTACTACTATCTGGGAGTGTAATGGGCGCCGAAGCAAAGCACGCGCCGATCATTCAAGTGGAGAACTTCAGGGCCGCCTACGACGGGCAGGTCGTACTTGAAAACGTGAACTTCGAAGTTTACCAGGGCGAAGTGTTCGCGATCCTTGGCGGATCGGGATGCGGCAAGAGCACGTTGCTCAAACACATGATCGGTCTCTATAAGCCCGCGGGCGGCCGGATCTTGATCGACGGGCAGGACATTGCCGCGGCTGACGGCGAGTCGCGGCTGAAGATGCTGCGAAAGTTCGGCGTGATGTATCAAAGCGGCGCGCTGTTCGGTTCGATGACGCTGCTGGAGAACATCGCTTTGCCGTTGGAAGAATTCACCGATCTGCCGCCTGAGGCGATTCGATTGATCGCGACCATGAAGCTCAAGCGAGTCGGCTTGGACGGCGTGGCCGACCGCATGCCGGCGGAGCTCAGCGGCGGCATGCAGAAGCGCGGCGCCATCGCCCGGGCGATGGCGCTTGATCCGCGGCTGTTGTTTCTGGACGAGTTGTCGGCCGGACTCGATCCGGTCACTTCGGCAGAGCTCGACCTGCTGGTCTTGAGCTTAGCGCGAAGTTTGCAGATCACCTTCGTCGTCGTGACTCACGAGCTGCCGAGCATTTTCACGATTGCGGATCGAGTGATAATGTTAGATAAACAAGATAAGGGCATCATCGCGATGGGAGACCCGCAGGAACTGCGCGATCACAGTCCCGACCCGCGAGTAAAGAACTTTTTTACGCGCCAGGGCCCTTCGGCGCCTTAGCAGGGCGCGGAGCGATCATCCAGCAACGCGGCGGCAGTGGCAAAACTCAGTTACTTCAAAATCGGCTTGTTCGTCATCAGCGCGACGGTGATCGGGATTATCGGCCTCGTCGTGCTTGGCGTCGGCGCGATATTGCAGAAAAAAGCTCTTGTTGAAACCTACATTGACGAGTCGGTTCAAGGTTTGGACGTCGGCTCGCCGGCCAAGTTTCGCGGCGTGCCCGTGGGCCGGGTCGAACAAATTTCGTTGACTAGCGCGGAATACCCGACCCGGCTCCAATATGTGCTCGTGCGCGTATCGATATCCTCGAACATCCTCCAGTTTCCACTGAACGATCCCAAAAGTTTGCAGCTCCAGCGTGAGCTTGAGCGCGGATTCCGAGTTCGGTTGGCGCCGCAAGGCTTAACCGGAGTGGCTTACCTCGAGATGGATTATCTGGAACCGGAGCGCAATCCGCCGCTGGAAATCGACTGGCAGCCGGTTCATCCGTATATCCCGTCGACCCGAAGCCGGATTACGCAATTGAGCGAAGCCGTGGAGCGCGTTTTGAACAACATCGGCGACATCAATATTGCCGAGCTCAGCGAAAGCATCGAGAAGTCGCTGCTGGCGATGACCAAACTCGCGGACAGCGCCAATCTGGAACAGATCGGAGTGCAGGCCAACGCGCTGTTATCCGAAGTGCGCGAGACCAACCGGCAGATCAACGCCCTGGTCGGTAATCCCGACCTTAAATCCGCTCTCGCCGATGCGTCGGCAATGGCCGGGCGCGCGCGGCAACTCGTCGAGCGTGCGGAAAAGCCGGTGAGCCAAATGCTCGTCGATCTGCCCAAAGCTTCGGAGAGCCTGAACCGATTTGCGAACAGGCTGGATTCGGTGTCGAACGATCTGCCGGAGACCAGCGCCCAGTTGCGCCAAACGTTGCGAGGGCTGAATCGGCTAATCGCGAGCCAGCAACGGGATATCGATAAAACCGTGGAAAACTTGCGCGCCGCCTCGGAGAACATCAAAGAGATTACCGATCATTCAAAAAAATATCCCTCTCAGATTCTGTTTGGCGCTCCGCCACCGCCCTCGAAAGTCATGGGAAAATGAATTTAACGGCCGATTCATTGCGGTCCACCCTTCTTTTGCTGGCGGTTTTTTGCGGCGGCTGCGTTACGCTGGAGCGAAGCTATCCGGCGGATCAGCGCTATTTCATGATCGAAGCTCAGGATGGAAAGAGTCTGAGCAGCGAGGGCACGCACATCTTGTCGGTCCAAAACCTTTACATCTCTCCGCGCTACGCCGACAGAAACTTTATCTACCGCACATCGGAGACCGAGTACGAAACCGATTTCTACAATCAGTTTTTATCCGAGCCGGCAACGATGATCAGCGAAGAGGTACGCCAAGCGTTGGCGGCAACTCGGCTATTTAAAATCGTTCTCGGCCCGTCGAACTCGCAGCCGGCGAACTACCTTCTCGAGGGTTCAGTCAACGTGCTTTACGGCGATTTTCGTAATTTGCGCGCGCCGGCCGCGGTTTTGGAAATAGAATTTTTGCTGCACAACGAAAATCCAACTCAAAATGAGATCGTGATGCAAAAACGCTACAGAAGATCCGTTCCGTTGAGTGAAAGAACGCCGGAAGCGCTGGTCAAGGGTTGGAACCAGGCGTTGGCAGAGATCATCGCCATGTTTGTCAATGACCTCGATCAGCGCGAATTGTGAGGATCCGCTTACTAAGGAGTTCGTTGGTTAGTCGACCTACTGGGACGAAGGGGCGAGTCGTGGAAAGCGCAGGCACCAGGACTCAAAGGGCGCTTTCGCACCCACGCCCAAAATTGAGCACTCGGGGCGTGGATCGGGTGGTGGCCGATGACGCCCCAGACGCTTTGCCTGGGCTCGGAACGAGTCGTCCCTTCGTGTCCAATAAACCCTGTTGTCTGGATACTTATGAACTCCTTAATATTTTCGGCTCACCGCGGGCGATTCGCGGGCTCGAGCGAGTCGGCCGTTTTGATACGGCAGAGATAGGATCGGTGTGGCAGCGCGCCACTCACC
>JAICHC010000086.1 GCA_025922795.1 Candidatus Binatia bacterium
ACCTTGAATGACGTTGCCGGCAAGAACCCTATTTTAATAAACTGTTCCAGCCAATAGCAACGATCGTTGACAGCCTGCTGAAAAAGGCTCCTAGGCCGATCGCCCCGAGCGCGGCGCTCAATCGCCTCGCCGGTACTGGAGTAGGGGAGCGATGGAGTGATGGGTTCGAGACCAATCCTCCATCACTTCACCACTGCACTCGTTATGCGCCTCGCCTCTGGTTCTTTTGAGCAGCTGCAATCAGAGGTTTCAGCGAGCTCCTATTTCCCGAGGGTCGCCAGCGCCTTCTGATAAAACCGCTCATCGATATATTTTTCCGGCCTCGGCACGGGCGCTTTCATCAAGCCAGCGATTTCGCGCAGCTCGAGGACGGTGCGGATGCCGTCCATGTCGATGCGGCTGCGCGGTGTCAGTCCCAGAGTGGGACTTAACGCTTGCCTATACATCGATTCGGCGCGGGCTTGGTTATTGTTGGTCGCGCCCGACAGAACCTGAATGACTTCTGCCTTGTTGGTCGGCGTTTGCAACCAATCGCTAGCGCGGATCATCGCTCGGACAAAGCGCACGACGATATCCTCGTTTTTATTCGCCCATTCTCGGCGCGTTGCACCGAGACCGCGGGCATAGTGCTTGACGTAGTCCTGAGCCTCGGCGAGCGCTTTGAAGCCGCGTTGGTGAATTTCCTCGTCCGCCAGGCTCATCATTGCCGCGGCCGCTTCGCCCCGGCTCATGGCATCGGCCCGCGCCGTGGTATTGCCGAAGGCTTTAAAAGTGTAGTCGCGATTCCATTCCAGCCCGTGTTTTTTCATAATGTAAACGCCGACGATGGCATAGCCGGTGGTCGGCGCGTCGACCGCGAAAATTTTGCCTTTGAGATCGCCGTAGCCGTTGATCCCGGGGGCGACCACGAGTTTTTGATCAACGCCCTGGCTGCCGCCCAGGAAGATGACGAAATCATTTTTCTGCGGGTCCTCGCCTTGGCCCTCGGCCCACGCGATCACGTTGTCCGCGTTGTTCAAGATCAAATCATATTGGCCGCTGATCAGATTGCGCAATAGCGTCGGCGAGTCGGTCACGGTGTTGATTTCGACACGTAGATTTTCTTGCTTGAGAAAACCTTTAGCTTCGGCGGCGATGATCGCCGCATCGCGATTAAATAAACCGATTTTAATTACATTTTCAGGCATAGCTTGGATCGGCCGGCGCTAACGCCAGCGGTCCTTTCATAAGTATTATCCGACCTGGCGCGAATTCGTTTAATTCGTCTTGATCCGCTTGGACAACCGGACCCCCCGATGATTGGCTTGCTCGGCGATCGGATCGAGAACGGCCGTCAAGGTCTTCCGCAATGTTTGCAGTGATTTGTCGAGCTCGCCGCGGATGTCTTGAGTCGTCTGAAACGCTTCGTGCAAGATCTCTTGCTCGTGTTGCTCTTTGATGGCGACCAGGATCCGCTCGCGCGCTTTGTCAAGGGCGCTGCGGCGCCGTTTGCTGGCGCTAAAGGACGGGGCAAGGCTGCATATGAGAATCCCGCCCGCGATGCCGGCTGAGAACAGCAAAACGTCGGAAATCCAGTCGCCGATTTTCGACCTCATGTTCATCAAGACTCAAGCTCGAGAAGATGACTCGGTATGCACCTAAAGCTGAGAAGACGTTTCCTTCGATCCGATGGGTGTTTCAGAGGGATAATTGGTCCCAATCCGACGCCGACGCATCGCGGGCAATCGCGAGGCTGCCGTCGGAACCGGTGAAAACCGGATCGATCACCGCTGTTGCGCGCCCGCCGCCCGTGTCTCTAAGCATTTTGGTGATCGCCTGCGGCAATCCAGACATAAGCGAAGTCCCACCCGCCAGAATGACATTGTTGCGCATTTTAACCCGATATTCGGGCTCGACTTGCGCCAGCAAGCCTGTCAGAGTCTCGCAAATAGGTCCCAGAATACTTTCGCAAGCGGAGCGCATTTCCTTGGTAATGTCGATTTCAGCCGCTTTCGCCATGATTGGGACCTTGACGATCACGCGATTTTTGGGTTCGCCGACGAAGCTATGTTGTTCCTTCCACTCGCGCACCATGTGAATAGAAAATTGCGCGTCCGGGTGCCGCTCCCGAATCAGCTTCATCAGTCGCGTGTCGATCGAATCACCCGCATTGGGGAGCGTTTTTTGATCCTCTTCAGTGGGGTAGCGCCCTTGCATAACGCAAAAATCAACCGTTCCAGCGCCGATGTCGATGACCAAGGCGTCCGCCAGAGCCTCGAGACCGTAGGCCACGGCACAGGGTTGCGAGACCATCATGACGCTGTCGGCGAGGCCGGCCATGGCGCTGCGCAAGTTGTGGCGGTTTACGCGAAACGCTCCTGTGGGAACGCCCACCACGGCGCGCACTTTCGATTTCTTGTCCCCGGTTTCGACCAGGGATATTAAATGACGCACCAATTCCCGAACCGCTTCTAGATCTTTCTCCGATCCGTCTTTGGTGACGGCATGTTCGAGTGGGCGGTGCAGATCCAATAGGGGGCGGTTGTCGAGCGCATCGCGGCCGACAAGCACGGGTTTTGTGATCAATTCACGCGCATCGGCATCGACCGGCCAGCCCACGTAACTATCGACGACATGGCGCTCGCCGTTGCAAGCCGAAAGGGAGCTGCGCGAGGTACCGAGATCTATCCCGACGTAAATTATAACGCGGCGATCTTCTATCGATCAACCCCTTTCCAATCGGCGAGCCGGAGACTTTTGGCATAAGTCCGAATGCCTTTGGCCAGGGCCTCGGCGATATTTTCGCGATAGTGTTCCGTTGCCAACAACTCGGCTTCCTCCCCGTTGGAAAGAGAGGCGATTTCCACCAATATGGCGGGCATCTGCGTGCCGATCAAGACCACGAATGGCGCTGTTTTAACGCCGCGATTCTCCAGTTTGGGATTGCTCGTTTTAAGCGAACGAAACAAATGGTTCTGGATGGTGTGAGCCAGCGCGCGCGACTCGTTGCGGCGCACGTCAACGTAAATTTTCTCGAGGATTTTTTTGTAATCTGAGAGCGAATAGCCGGAGTCCGAATTTTCCCGGCTGGCCAGCCGGAGGGTGGCGGCGTTATCTGCCGGGCCGACATAAAAAGTCTCTAGCGCCCGGATCGAGTGGGGTTCCATCCAGTTCAGATGAATCGACAAAAACAAATCCGCCTGGTTCTCGTTGGCAAATTTGACACGTTTGTCGAGCGACATCCATCGGTCGGTTTCGCGGGTCAGCAGCACTCTAAACGGCGCTTCTTCCAAAACACGCCGCAGGCGCAGAGCAATATCGAGAGTAAGCTCTTTTTCCGTGAGCCCTGATTCGGAGGTGGTGCCAGGTTCGCCGCCGTGGCCGGGATCGATCACGATGGTTTTGATCGAAAACGGAATAGTCCCCGGAACGATCGGCCGCGGGTGAGCAAGAGGATTCGCTGTTGCGACGTCGAGTTGGTCCAAAGCGGCGGCTTGTCGAGCGGGCGCGGCGCTCAGCGTCGGTGTGTCGGCTTTAGGAATTACCGATAAAATCACCATCAACGAAGTCGTTGCGGCGGCGATTGAACCGGTCCATAACCAGAACCAGTTCCGGCTTTTGTCCCTCTTGACGGGCGTGACCCGCACGTCCCGGCGCACATTCAGGTTGTCTTGGACAATGCTGCGTAGCAGCTGGGCCTTGGTTTCGTCAATGCTGGCCATTGAGACACGACTAACATTGAAAAAGTAGCGGTGATCAGCGGTCCTGTCAACTAAAAAATCTGCCAAACGGCAGGAAAACAGATGGCGGCGACGATTCTACTTCGCGAACTGCGGCAGGAAGTCTTCCAGCCGAATTTTTTTCATGACTTCGTCGGGCACTCTGAGCTCGGGGGCGAAACCGGTCAGAGGTTTGGTGGCGTCGATGCCCATCTTGGTGTTGATGCCGCCGGGCCCGGCTGAAGGATCGAGCTCGCTGCCTTGCGCATTCGGAATCACGACTAGGCCGCGATCGGCTTGGAAGCGGTTCGATACCGCCCAAAGCACCTGTTCCTCATCGAACACGTCGATGTCCTCGTCGACGACCACGACATGCTTGAGCAGCATGTCCGAGGCGAAAGCGGCGCAAATGGCATTCTTCGCTTGGCCGGGGGTCCGCTTGGCGATCGATATGTAGGCATGAAAGCGGCAATTGCCCGACACCGGCATACAGACGTTTTTCACGGTCGGCACGGTTTGACGCACGGCTTTGATCAGCGCCGCTTCACGCGGCACCGCACCCATCAGCTTATGCTCGGTGTAGCCGGCGTGTACGTCCTGAAAAATATAGTTCTTGCGGTGCGTGACGGCGGTTACCTCGATCACCTGCCGTTCGTCCTTGGACACGGCGTGGCCGGTGAATTCGCCGAAAGGGCCTTCTTCGCGGCGAACATTGGCGAGGATTTTACCTTCGATCACCATCTCGGCGTCGGCGGGGACTAGAATCGGCACCGTCTTCGCTTTCACGACGCGCAGGGCTTCGCCGATCATGCCGCCGATGACCGCGTACTCGTCGTCCGTCGACGGCGTGAAGGCTTGCGCGCCGAGGGAAAATAGCGGATGCACGCCGATGACGACGGCGATCGGTAGCGGCTCGTTGCGCCGCTCCATTTTGTTATGCAGTGTCCAAAGATGCCGGCCTACGGCCATAAAGATGCGCAGCTCGCGTTTGCGCGCCATCATCAGCCGATTGTAGCTGGTGTTTCTCACGCCGCTGTCGGGATCGGCGGCGACGACGATGCCGGCGGTGATGTAAGGCGCCGCGTTGACATCGTAGTGGGTGAGCAGCGGAACTTTGGTTAAATCCACGTCGTCGCCGGTTTTGACCTGGTCGTGCACCGGCGCATTGTTCACTTCGACCGGCGCCAGCGGTTTGCCCTGACGCTGGCTAAACTTCGCTGCCAGCTCCTCGGTTCGACATTCCAGCGCCAGCGCCATGAGCTTGCGGCTCGCTTGCGCGTTGATGACGACCGGTGCTTCGCTGCCGGCAACATTTTCGCAAAAAAGCAAGGGAAAACGTTTTTGCTTCTCCAACTGCGTGAGCAGAGCCGTGATCTCGTAACGCGGCGCGATCGGCTTTTTCACCCGCGCCACTTCTTCGGGATACTTCGATTCCAGTTCGGCGATGAAACTGCGCAGATCTTTGGCCATGCGGCTTACCGTTCAGAGCCGGAAATTTACAGCGCGTAGAGCCGGCGCGGGTTATCGTCCAATATTTTTTTCTTGATCGGGTCCGTCACCAGTTCCGTCGCGCGGAAGATATCGATGGCGTCGACTTCACTCGACGCATCGGTGTGCCCGTAATCGGTGCCGATAACCAAATTGTCTTCGCCGGCGTAACGAAGCACGTAATCGAAATCGTCGTTGGTTTCGGTCGTGACGTAGATGTTGAAGTCCTTGAACGGCAGCTTGGGAAAGCCTTTGGTGCCGGTACGGCGGATCGCTTCTTTGACAACCCACGGCACCCACTGCGCTGAAGCTTCGACGAAAGCCCATCGGAGCTGCGGGAAAGTCTCGGGCACGTCGCTCATGATCAAAGAGAGACAGGTAATGACGGTGGGAATGCGGAATTGTGCGAAGCCGCCCATACGATCGTAACGCGGCTTGAACTGATCCATGAGTTGCGGACTGGCGTTGGCAATGTGGACCGCGACCGCGAGATTGAGCCGGGTCGCTTCCTCGTAAATCGGATAAAAATAGGGATCCACCAGGTGCTTGTCGTCTTCGAACGGGCGGAGACTCACCGCAACAGCGCCGTGCTCTTTGGCGAAGCGCATCTGCTGCAGCGCTTCGTCGATCGTCATCGCCGGAACCACGCACGACCAACGCAGCCTGTGTTTGCCCTGCTTCCAGACCTCGGCCATCCAGCGGTTCCACGATTTGCACAGAGCGATTTCCGGCTCGGCCTTGTCGGCGACGCGGGCGATCCACATGGTATTGAAGAGAATCTGCACGTCGATGCCGAGTTTGTCCATGTGCTTTAAGCGCAGCTCGACGTCGCGCAACTCGCGTGCCTCGGGAGCGGTCTTGAGCTCGCGCCCGGTTTCTTTTGAAAGCGCGATCAGCTCTTGCTCGGTCAAAGTCGGCGGGCGAAAGCCGATCGACTTTCCTTCGACGAACCAGTACTGCATGTTGGGATTGTCGTTAGAACTGAAAAGTTGCGGCCGGAATTTTTTCTCCGAGGCATCCAAAAAGTCCCACGTGTGCTCGGATTCAACCACGTGCGCGTCAGCGTCGACAATCATGATTTACTCCTCTACGAACCTTTGTTCTGACACCAGTTGTACAATGTCTTTCGGGACGAATCCAACCTCGCAAGGGATCTAGCCCAAAGGATAGCGGAGAGTGTCCGCACGGATTAAGCCAAGCGTCCTGTCGTAGTTCATCCGAATGCGCCATGAATCAGATTAATCGCTCTGCTCGGAGCGACAAATAGATAAGCATTATGTCATGTCTTACGCGAAAGATCTTCATTCAACTGACCGCTAGCGCAGTTGGGTCACCGGACGACAGCAACACAGAGACTAATATTGACTCAATGACTCGTACGCAATACATTCCCGGCAGGTATGGCCCCAGAGGATAAAGTTCTTCCGATAATCGCCGAACGCGGCTCGCTTGCGGACGGAGACGCTGTGTTGCCGGCGGGCACCAAAGCGGCGGCGGGTTGGGAATTCGCGCAGTCCGCTGCTTTACGCATCGGATCGATTCTATCGATGATCCTGGTCTGGTGGGGCATGACTTATTTCTTTCCTCCCACTCTGATTCCCCATCCCATCGAAACGCTAAGCGAGGTTGTCGCCATCATTGGCACCGGCGATTTCTTCTCCGAGATGGGCGCCACGTTACGGCGCGTCGGGGTTGGTTTCGCCATCGCCATATTGGTCAGTATTCCGCTCGGCATTCTCATGGGCACGATCAAGCCGTTGGAGCATTTTTTCGAGCCGCCGGTAATTCTTGGATTGACCATGCCCGGACTTATCTGGGCGGTCCTCGCGATCATGTTTTTCGGCTTGAATGAAACCAGCGCCTATGCCGCCGTGTCGATTACCATTTGCCCGATGCTGGCCATCAGTCTGTGGCAGGGCACCAAGTCCATTGACAAGGACTTGATCGACATGAGCACGGCGTTTCATGCCAGCCCTTGGTCCAAAGTGATCGATGTGATCCTGCCGCAACTGATTTCGCATATTCTCGCGGCCATTCGCTACGGTTTGGGTCTTGCGTGGAAGGTTGTCGTCGTTGTCGAAATGTTCGGCTTCAGCAACGGGGTGGGTTACCAGGTCGTGCGCGGGTTCAATACCTTCTCGATGAAGGCGGTGCTGGCCTGGGCGATCACGTTTCTGATCGTGATGATCATCATCGAGTTCGGTTTCATCGGCTGGTTGGAAAGCCGGGTTACCCGTTGGCGCCCGAAAATTCAGGCGTGGAGGCGATAGTGGCGTACGTGCACGTGGAAAACGCCGTCAAATATTTTCCCCGCGAGGACGGTTCCAACATGCTCGTGCTCGACCGGGTTTCTTTCGATACCGAGGAGTTCGGCATCACCTGTCTACTCGGGCCATCGGGTTGCGGAAAGTCCACTCTGCTCAACGCGATCTCGGGGCTCGAACGTCTCGACGGCGGCCGAGTGGAGGTCGTCTCCAACGGCCCATCGTCGCACCATCCATCGCCCCGCCTCGGCTACGTGTTCCAAGACGCGCGCTTGCTCAATTGGAAACGAGTGGAGGACAATCTTACTTTTGCTTTGAAGGGCATGAAAATCCCCCAAGCCGAATGGCCGGAGCGCTTGAACAAATATCTCGATCTGGTTGGACTTGCGGAATTCCGGAGCCAGTATCCACTCTATCTTTCGGGCGGCATGCGCCAGCGCGTCGGGTTGGCGCGCGGGTTAGTGATTGAACCGCAGGTGCTGCTGATGGACGAGCCGTTCAGCAAGCTCGATCAGTTGACGGCACGCCGCCTGCGCCAGGAAACTTTGCAGATCTGCGAGCGGTTAAGGCAGACCACGGTGCTCGTGACCCATGACGTCGAGGAGGCTGCTTACATGGGAGATCGGATCGTGATCCTGCGCGCGCGCCCCGCCCGCATCGTCGATATCTTTGAAAATCCGCTCGAGCCCAATCAACGAGACGTCGATGATCTGCAGTTTATTCAATTCAAAAAGACCCTGCTGCAAACGGTGCTCGAGTTGATAGAGAAGGAGGGGACATCATGAAGAGCATTCCGCCATTGAGAAGTCTATGCGTGTTAACGCTGACCGCACTTTTCGCCGTAGTGACTGTGTACAAGAGCTGGTCCGCGGAATTGCCGACGATCGAAATCGGATTCCCGTCGGATGGTGTTTTTGGCTTGGGCGGCCAGTATCTTCTTGACAAAGGGCTTGACC
>JAICHC010000087.1 GCA_025922795.1 Candidatus Binatia bacterium
ACGGTCATCGCGTACTGATTATTCTCGCAGACGTAAATCACCGGCAGCTTCCATACGCCGGCAAGATTCATCGCTTCATGAACGACCCCTTGGTTGGCCGCGCCGTCGCCGAAAAAGCTAACCACCACTTCATCGGAGCCGCGGACCTTCGCCGCCAGCGCTGCGCCGGTGGCGGTGGGAACCGTGCCGCCGACCGTGCCGGTATTGCCAAGAAATCCGAACCCCATGTCGCCCATGTGCATCTTGCCGCCGCGGCCCTGAGAATAACCCTCCGCCCGTCCCATGCACTCGCACAGGAGCAAATACAAATCGGCGCCTTTGGCGATCAGATGCCCCGTGCCGCGATGATAACTCGCGATCAGATCCTTCGGCTGCAACGCCGAACAGACGCCGACCGCGATGGCTTCCTGGCCGCGGTACGAATGCGTGCTGCCGAACATGGCCTTGCGCTGATAAAGCTCATCCAGCTTTTCTTCGAACGCCCGCACCATAACCATCTGCCGCAGCATGTCTTTTCGCTTGGCTGTGTCCAGCATCGATTTGCTCCTTCAGTCAATAAGGCCTACCGAGCATTTTGGGTTTCTAGTTAGTTGGAGGAAGCGAACTTGTCAAGGCGGGACAGAGAAGGATCGTGCTTCAGTCGGGTCTACGACCATTCCCAAATCGAGAGAAACAATCTTCGCGTCTGTTCGAATGTAGCGATGGCAGCTCGAACAGAGTGAAGATAACCTGCGAAGTTATTTAACGAAAAAAGTCAAAGATTGGTTGGTGTACTTTAAAAGCGGGCCGAAGTATACGCCGAAGACGACTGTCAGCGCCGTCAGCGGTACTAGAAGAGTGAGATTAAAATCGCCAGCTCCGATCGCAACGGTTTTGTCCTCGGGGTTGGGCGCATCCAAAAACATCGTCCTGATGATCTTGGCATAATAGTAGAGCGAAACGACGCTGTTTAGAACCGCAACTAGAACGAGAATAACGAACGGTCCGCCCTCCTTGAAAACCGCGGCAAACAAGAAGAATTTTGCGATAAATCCGGCGAACGGCGGCAATCCGGTCAGCGACAAAAGAAAAACTGCTAGGCAGGCGGCAGGAATAACCGCGCCGCGCCAGGCCAAACCGCGATAGTCTTCGATGTCTTCTCCGCCGGTGATGTTGGCGATCATGCCGACGACGACAAAGGCGCCGAGATTCATAAACAGATAGACGACGACGTAAAACAAAATCGCCGAGAGACCCTCGTTGTTCAGCACCGCCAAGCCCATGAGCATGTAACCGGCGTGGGCGATGCCGGAATAGGCGAGCATGCGCTTGAGATTGCGCTGATTGAGAGCGCAAAGATTGCCGACGGTCATTGTGATCATGCTGAGCAACAAGAGCACGTGCGGCCACTCGACGCCCGAGATAAACAACCATTCGCCGCCAGGCACCACGCGTGAGACGCCCGGAAAGAAGAAACGGATCATGATCGCCATGCCGGCGGCATTCGAAGCCACGGAAAGAAAAGCCGTGAAAGGTGTCGGCGCCCCCTGATAAACGTCGGGGGACCACATGTGAAACGGCACGAAGACGATTTTGTAACCGAAACCCACCAGGATGAACATGAAAGCGATGAACAGCGCGACCGTATTAATCTCCGCTTGACCGAGCGCGGTTTGTATCGCGGCGTAGTCGAGGTTTCCGGTCATGCCGAAGATCCAGCTCATGCCGTAGATCATCGTCCCCGAGGCGACACCGCCGTAGATCAGGTACTTCAAAGCCGCTTCGGTCGAACGCCGATTACGCGGCAAGAACCCGGTTAAAACATAGGAGGTCAGGCTGACCAGCTCCAATGATAAATACGCCATCAATAAGTTGCTCGAAGAAGCCATGAAAAACATGCCGAGCGTGGAAGTCAGCAGAAGCGCGTAGTATTCCCCTTGGTAAACTTGCTTGATTTCGCTGCTGCCGAGCGACATCCAAATACATAGGATCGTTGCCGCGAGCGCAAAAATTTTAAAAAACAGACTGAAGTTGTCGAGCACGATCATCCGATAGAATAAAAACCCCGGCTGAGCGCTGTAGAGATCGAAGGTCGCGATCAACGCCGCGACACTGCCGGCAAGCGCGATCAGAGCGAGGCTGCGCTTTGCGCGCACGACCAGATCAAGGACGATCAGCAGTATAATGGTACCCGTGAGTATGAGCTCCGGGTAAAAGAAACTGAGACTGGCGAGGTTCCGTAGACTCATAGAGGCGCGCTAGAGATGCGGAATGACGACTTGGTTGAGCTGGTCCAACGAAGCGCGCAAGAGAGCCAACACGACATTGGGATAAACGCCGACGATGATCACGATGGCCCCTAGCGGCACCAGTGTGAACATTTCGCGGCCGCTGATCTCAGGTAATTTCAAATACTTTTCATTGGGTGGCCCGAGATAAACCCGCTGGATTGTCCAGAGCAAATAACCGGCCGTGAGGATCACGCCGCTGGCGCCGAGTATCGTCAAGATCGGATACTTCTGCCAGGTGCCGAGCAGGACCAAGATTTCGGAAATGAACCCCGAGAGCCCGGGCAGGCCCATGGACGCAAAAAATGCCAGGGCGGTCACGCCTGTATAGACCGGCATGATCGCGGCAAGGCCGCCAAAACCGTCGATCTCGCGATGATGGGCGCGATCGTAGATCACGCCAACCAATAGGAAGAGCATGCCGGTGATCGTGCCGTGATTGAACATCTGCAACACGGCGCCATTGATGCCCTGGGTCGTGAAACTCGCCATGCCGAGCATGACGTAGCCCATATGGCTCACGCTCGAGTAGGCAACCAGCTTCTTGAGGTCCGTTTGCGCCATCGCGCACAGAGCGCCATAAATGATATTCCAAACGCCGAGAGCGCCGAGACACCAAAACGTTAGATCCGCGGTCGCCTCCGGCAACATCGGGAAATTAATCCGCAGGATGCCGTAGGTGCCCATCTTCAAGAGCACGCCGGCCAGAATGACTGATACGGCGGTCGGCGCCTCAACGTGGGCGTCGGGCAGCCAGGTGTGAAAAGGAAAGGCCGGAATTTTGATCGCGAAGCCGATGAATAGCGCCATCCACACCGCGTGCTGAAAGCCCCAGCCGAGCTGGTTGAATGGCCAAATCGGCAGCACCTCGGTGCCGAATTTGCTTGCCTGGGCCATCATCACCGTCATGTCGAAGGTGTGCGGCTCGGTCGAGAAATAAAGCGCGAGAATGGAGATCAGCATGAAAGCACTGCCGAAAAACGTATAAAGAAAGAATTTGATTGCGGCGTATTCGCGCCGCGGCCCGCCCCAGATGCCGATCAGAAAGTACATTGGCAGCAGCATCACTTCCCAGAAAATGAAGAAGAGAAAAAAGTCGAGCGCGCAGAAAACGCCCATCATGCCGGCATCGAGCATGAGGAACAGCGCAAAATACCCCTTGACGGCCTTATCGATACCGAACGAGGCGAATATGCAGAGAAAACACAAAAGCGCGGTCAGCAAGACCATCGAAATGCTGAGTCCATCGACGCCCATGTAATAGCTGATGTTGAAGGCGGGAATCCATTCATACTTTTCGACGAACTGAAAACCCGCTTGGTTACGATCGAAATTGCCGAATAGCCAAATCGCCATGAGAAGCGGCGGCACGGTCGCGGCGGCGGAGACCCAACGAATCAGCTTGGCGTTATTCGGCAACACCAGCACGATCGCGGCGCCGGCGAGCGGAATAAAGGTCATATAGGTGAGCAGGTTTTCCATTTCCGAGATTCTCCTAGAAATCAGCCCCAATAACGGATCTTGACGATGATCAACGCCGCCACGGCGATCAAAATACCGTAGAGATAACTGTTGATGTTGCCGGTTTGAACTCGACGGAACTTATTGCCGGCCCAAAACGTAAAATTAGCGACCGCGTTAACGATGCCGTCGATGATGTAGTTATCGAACAGTCCGTTCAGCCAGGAAAAAAATCGGGTCACGCTCGCCGCCCCGTTGACGATGCCGTCAATGACATAGGTGTCAAACGCGGACAAAACTTTGGCGAGCAGTAAGGTGCCGTTGACGAATAAAAATTGATAAATTTCGTCGACATACCACTTGCGGTCGAACAAGCGGTAAAACAATCCACCTGCCAAATTGGCGAATATTGCCGGCGACAGACTTTCACGCCGGTACATAAGATACGCGATGAAGGCGCCGAGCGACGCAACCGCCACCGACAGTGCCATCAAACCCCATTCCAAGGCGTGGGAGCCATGTCCCTCTTCGTGGCCATGAATTACGGGTTCGAGCCAATGGGAAAATTGGCTCCCGCCCAACACCGCCGGCAAGCCGATAAATCCCGCAAGCACCGCGCCGATGGCCAACACCACCAGCGGCATGCTCATCGTCTGCGGCGACTCGTGAAGATGTTCTTGGAGGTGGTGATCGCCGCGGAATCTGCCGTAGAAGGTCATGAAGAGTTGGCGGAACATATAGAACGCCGTCAGTCCGGCACCGCAAATAGCGAATAACCAGATGCCCCAATGTTGGTTTGAAGCGGCGAGCCAGAGAATCTCGTCCTTGGAAAAAAATCCGGCAAAAGGGGGAAAGCCTGCGATGGCGAGCACGGAGACCAAAAAAGTCATGAACGTCACCGGCATATACTGCCTGAGGCCGCCCATTTTGCGCATGTCCTGTTCATGGTGCATGGCGTGGATCACGCTGCCGGCGCCGAGAAATAAACAGGCTTTGAAAAAAGCATGGGTCATCAAATGGAACACCGCCGCCGTGTAACCGCCGACACCGACACCGATAAACATGTAACCGAGTTGGCTCACCGTGGAGTAGGCCAGAACTTTCTTGATATCGTACTGCGTCAGGGCGATCGTGGCGGCGACGAGCGCGGTCGCCACGCCGATGACGGCGATCACATTCAACGTATCCGGCGCCATGGAAAAGAAAACGTTCATCCGCGCGGTCATGTAAACGCCGGCCGTGACCATCGTCGCGGCATGGATGAGCGCGCTCACCGGCGTTGGGCCGGCCATGGCGTCCGGGAGCCAGACGAACAACGGGATCTGCGCCGATTTACCCGTGGCGCCGATGAATAAGAACAGAGTGGCCAGAGTTACCACCGGCATGCCCCAAATCATCATCTCTTTGATGGCCGGCGCGAACTTCACCATGTCGCGAATCGTCAGGCTGCCGTGGCCTTGGGCATCGAGCGACCAGAACAGCAGAAACATGCCTAAAACAAAACCGAAGTCGCCGACGCGATTGACGATGAAAGCTTTATTGCCCGCGCGGGCATTGGCGTGGTCGGTGTACCAAAAACCGATCAGCGCGTAAGAGCATAGCCCGACCCCTTCCCAGCCGACGAAAAGCAGCAACAGGCTGTCGCCCAGAACCAGGGTGAGCATGGCCGCAGTAAACAAATTTAAATAGGCGAAGAAACGCCAAAATGCATTGTCGTCGTGCATGTAGCCGGTGGCGTAGATATGGATCAAACCGCCGATGCCGGTCACGATAAGGATCATTACGGCCGACAAAGGGTCGACCAGAAAAGCCATATCGACCTGGAGCGAGCCGAGGTCGATCCAGCGATAAAGATTATCGATGAGAAAGCGTCTTTGCGGCTCGAGGCCGGTGAGCATAACGAAGGCATAAAGTGAAAGCCCGAAGGCGAGGACCACGGGGGTGCAAGCGATCAAACCGATGGCGCCCTTTCCGAGGCTCTTCTGGATCTTTGCGCCTAATAGGCCGTTGATGATTGCGCCGAGCAACGGCAGGAAAACGATCCAGCGAATAAAGTCTGTCTGTATCGGACTATCCATCTAAATCTTTTTACCTTGCCTTTGAACCGCGGAACGGTGTCTAATCCTTGAGCGTCTGCGCCGCTTCGACATCGATGGTGTGGAAAAGCTGGAAGATCGCGAGCACGATCGCCAAGCCGACAGCGGCCTCGGCGGCCGCCAACATAATCACAAAAATTGCGTACACCTGCCCGTCGGTATTGCCGCTACCAAAGTGGGAGAACGCCACGTAATTGATATTGGCGCTGTTGAGAATCAGCTCGACGCCCATCAGCACGCTGATGGCGTTGCGCCGTGTCAACACCGTAAACAGTCCAAGAGCGAAAAGGATCGCGCCGATGATGAGGTAGGACGAAAGCTCGTTCGGCGACATGACTATTCTTTGATCTCCTTGCGCGAGAGCGCCACGGCACCGATCATGGCGGCGAGCAAGATCAACGACGCCAACTCAAAAGGCAGCAGGTACTGCTCCAAGAACAAATCACCGATCTTGGCCGATGTCGGAGCATAAACGATTTCCTTGGCTTTGACCCAAGCCGTTTCCTCTATCGCTTGAATCAAGAAAAAAACCAGGACTCCGACAACGATCAGCGCGGGAACTGTTCCTGCGGCTCGATTGGTGACCGCCACATCGGTAATCCGATGGGTCAGCATGACGGCAAACAAGATCAGCACTAAAATCCCGCCGACGTAGATCAAAACTTGAGCCGCAGCGACGAAGTCGGCGCCGAGGAAAACATAGAGGCCGGCGACCCCCATGAAGGTTCCGAGTAATGAAAATGCGGAATAGATAATATTTCGCGAAAATGCCACCATCGCGGCGGAAACCACCGTAATGAAAGCGATTAGATAAAAAACCGCCGTCGCAACGTTCATACCTATGAGCTGTCAAGATCGCAGAAAATTGAAGATGTTCCGGCTGACTTACCCGAAGATTGAGTTCCGATCAAGGGGTTGGTGGAGTCGGTTCCTTGATTTCGCCCACTGGCCCGTTTTCAGGCAACTATCCTTCCTCTGCGGCCCCACCTCCATCCGGCGTAGCAAACTCATCAAGATACTTTTGTCCGATATCGACCTTCTTTACCAGTTTCGGATCCGTTTCTCCGCCCTTCTTCGGCTTGTAGAGGTTTTGCGTCTGCGGCGCGAAGTGACGCACCAGCCCGGCGGGATTGTAGCTCGCGCCTTCGAACTCTTGCGAATGGCGAATCGACCCGGTTGGGCAGACTTCCGAGCACAGGCCGCAATACATGCATTTGCAAACATCGATATCGAAATGCGTAAACTGGCGCTGCTTGGTCTCTTTATTCATGTCGATGCCGATCGTGATGCAGGTGATCGGACAGACTCTTTCACAAGCCAGACAGCCGGTGCAGATATCGAGATCCACTTCGAGGATGCCCCGGTAGCGGCGCGGCAAAGTCTCCTGGATCGGCACGGGAATTTTATCCGGATATTGGATCGTCATCGGCCGGCGCACCAGGTGCGAAAACGTGATCGACATGCCCTCGAACGTCGAGGTGACTGCATCCTTGATATCTTTAATATAGCTCGCAACACCCATAAATCCTCGGTCGTTAAATATGCGGTTTTAGATAAAGCTCGGGCTTCGCCTCGCGGATCTGAAACATCACTCGCCGGAAAAAATTGATCAGCGTGGCGATCGCAAAACCGAGAGTAATCGCGCCGAAGACGCGCCGCAGGTCGTCGGCCATGAACATAAAAGCGATGCTTCCAATCAAGCAGACGAACGACAGCGGCACCATATATTTCCAGCACAACGCCATGAGCTGGTCGACGCGCACGCGCGGCAAAGTGGCGCGCACCCACATTGCGACAAACACCCACAGATAAGCTTTCAAGAAAAATGTCAGAAACTGCGCGACCGCCAAAAGCACCGGACTATTTTCAAAAATCGCCAGCGGCGGCACCTGCCAGCCGCCAAGGAAAAGCGTCGTGGCGACCGCGCCGATGACATAGAGATTGCCCCACTCGGCAAAGAAAAAAAACAGAAAGCGCATGCCGCTGTACTCGGTCACGTAACCCGCGACCAGCTCCGACTCGGCTTCGGGAATATCGAACGGCGTGCGGTTGCCTTCAGCGAGCGCCGCGGTGAAGTAAAGAAAAAAGGCCGCGAAAGTAAACGGATTGTGAAACAGGAACCAATCCCAGGGAGCCCAGCCTTGGGCGTTGATGATGCCCTGCATGCTCATCGTGCCGGCAAGAAAAACAATCGTCAGCACCGACAAGCCTGCGGGGATTTCATAGCTCACGATCTGCGCCGCCGAGCGCATGCCGCCGAGCAGCGACCATTTGTTGTTCGACGCCCAGCCCGCCATAAGAATGCCGACGACCACGAGGGAGGTGACCGCGAGAATATAGAGAATGCCGATATTGAGATCGGCAACGATCAAACTGGCGCCGAAGGGGATAACGACAAAGGTGCACAGACAGCCCACAAAAACGACGTACGGCGCCAAGCCAACCAGCTTGGCGTCGGCCGCCGGGGGAATCAGATCTTCTTTGAGCAGATTTTTAATGCCGTCGGCGAGCCACTGAAGGACGCCTTCCGGCCCGA
>JAICHC010000088.1 GCA_025922795.1 Candidatus Binatia bacterium
CGCAAATCGCATACCAAACGACTGGTGGTATTTCCGGGCATTTTAGCGGAACGTGATGCTTTCCATTGATACGGCGGCGGTCAAAATTTTCTGCTTGTTGCACCCTTATTTGACAGGGTCGGCGATAATGGAAACTACGCATCAGAAGGCTTCGGCGCGTCCTTTCCAAAAAACAACCGCGGCCTGGCTCATCAGTTCCTTGTTCCTGTCCGGCTGTCTGATCGATCAGCTCGGCGGCGCTTTTAGGCATCAGCCGGAGGAGCTTGAGAAAAACGCGTCGCGGGGAGCGCGTCGCCTGATCGACCAAGCCTTTGATGGCATTGACGCGCAAAGACTGATCGACTTTCACACGCATATCCTTGCCATCGGCACGAGCGTCAACGGCGCATTTGTCAATCCGCGAATGCTGCGCGGAATCAATCTTGAGCGTGCGAAATTCCGGATCTATGCCAGCGCTTCGGGCATCCGCGATGAGAAAAACACCGACGCAGAATATATCGCCCGGCTGGTTCGACTCGCTCGTGCAATCAAACCTGGCGGCAAATATCGCATCCTCGCATTCGACAAGCATTACAATGGGGATGGAATCGTAGATCTTAAAAAGACCAACATGTACGTTCCAAACAGTTATATCGTCCACTTGGCGCGTCAATACGCCGACATCTTTTTACCCGTGGTCTCAATCCACCCTTACCGGATCGACGGCCTGCAGGAACTCGATCAGTGGGGCAGAGCCGGCGTAAGATATGTAAAGTGGCTGCCCAACGCCATGGGCGTGGATCCGTCCAATCCCATGATCGATGCGTTCTATAGGAAAATGAGAGAGCACAATATGATTCTGCTGTCGCATGGCGGCGAAGAACAAGCAGTGGAGGCTGACGACGATCAGCGGCTTGGCAATCCATTATTACTGCGCCGGCCGCTCGAGTTTGGCCTTCGCGTCATCGTCGGCCACGCCGCCAGCCTGGGCATCTGCGAGGATCTCGACCATGGCGCGGAAAAAACCGCAAGCTGCTTCGAGTTGTTTCTGCGCCTGATGGCTGTGCGCAAATACGAAGGCCTGCTCTTCGGCGAGATCTCCGCCATGCTCCAGTTCAACCGCATGCCGGTACCGTTGGCGACCCTGCTCAAACGCCAAGACTTGCATCATCGTCTGGTCAACGGCAGCGACTATCCTTTGCCGGCCATTAATTCGCTGATCTGGACCCGATCCCTCGCACGCGACGGCTTCATCACCGCCGCGGAGCGCCAAGCGCTCAATGAAATCTACGACTACAATCCGTTACTGTTCGATTTTGTCTTGAAGCGCACGATCCGCCACCCCGAGACGCGACAAAAACTCGCCGCGTCCGTGTTCATGACGAAACCGGGGCTGCAGTGACAAAACCTCTTTGAACCCTCCTTGACGATCCGCCGGAATCCGCTTATTTGTAAAGGCGCGACAAATCGGATGGCTATTTTGACGCTGCGCCAGGTGCGCAAGACGTTCGGCGACCCCGACAATGGTAGCGGGCACGTCGTCGCGATTGACGATGTATCCCTGGACGTTGCCGATGGCGAGTTTTTTTCAATCATCGGTCCTTCCGGCTGCGGCAAATCGACGCTCTTGCGAATCATCGGCGGCTTGGCCGATGCTTCGGCCGGAGAACTGACGGTCGGCACCGAACCGGTGAACGGCCCGCACCCGTGGATCGGCATGGTGTTCCAGGAAGAATCGACGTTTCCCTGGCGCACCACTTTGGGCAACGTCGAGTTCGGGCTCGAAATGCGCGGCGTGCAGCTAATGAACCGAAGAGCCAAAGCGCGCGAAATGATCCGGTTGGTCGGGCTCTCGGGGTTTGAGGATCGCTACCCGTCCGAGCTTTCCGGCGGCATGAAACAGCGCGTCGCCATCGCCCGCGCGCTCGTCCTCGAGCCGAAGATTTTACTGATGGACGAGCCCTTCGGCGCACTCGACGAGCAGACCAGAATCATTCTCGGCGAGGAGCTGTTACGCATCCGAGACGAGCTCAAGCAGACGATCATCCTGGTGACGCACAATATCAATGAGTCCGTGCAGCTCTCCGATCGAGTC
This sequence comes from Candidatus Binatia bacterium, assembly GCA_025922795.1. The sequence goes on from JAICHC010000088.1 coordinate 2,075, forward strand.
ATGGTGATGACGGCGCGGCCGGGGAAAGTCAAATCGATCGTCGATATCGACCTGCCTCATCCGCGCGATTCGACGATTATCGCTTCGGAACGTTTCGGCCGGCTGGTTGGACAGGTCTGGAGCGCTCTCAGAGAAGAATCGATCAGGAGCTTCAAACAAACGGAGCTCAGAACGTAAGGAGGTCAAGCGAATGAAGAAGCGACTCTCAGCTGTAAGACAAACTGTGAGATTGGGTTTATGCGTCCTAGGCGTCGTATTCGGAGTAGCCCCATCCGCTTGGTCCGCCGGCGCGCGCACCAAAATCGTCGTCGTCGTGCCGCATCGCATCCTGTTTACTGTCGCGCTGCCGGTTTACGTTGCTCAAGAAAAGGGCTTTTACAAAGAAAACAATATTGAGGTCGATGCCGTGTTCACCCGCGGCGGCGGCGAGAACGTGCAGGCCGTCGTTTCCAGCGACGCTCAGATCGGTCTCGGCACCGGGACTCTGGCCGTCATCAGCGCCTTCGTAAAGAAAGCGCCGATCAAGATCGCCGCCGCCGAGATCACCGGGTTGGACGCCATTTGGTACGTGCAGGGCAATACGCCGATCCGCCGAATGGAAGATCTCGCCGGAAAAAAAATCGCCTACAGCCGTCCAGGCTCCTCCACCCATATGGGGGCATTGGCGATCGCGGACCAGATCAAAGCTAAAGGATTGAAACCCGTGGAACTGGTTTCCCTGGGTGGCATTCCGGAGGTTTACACTGCCGTGCGCACGGGCCAGGCCGACGCGGGCTGGTCAGTGGCGCCGTTTCAGCTGGACCGGGTGGAAAAAGGTGAATTGCGCGTCGTCGTCAAAGGCGACGATCTCGCTTCGTTGAGGGAGATCACCCCCCGAGTGCATTTCGTCAACACCGCATTCGCCGCCAAGAATCCCGAAGTTATCCGCGGCTTTTTCAGAGCGCAGCAAAAAGCCCTTGATTACATGTTTGAGAACAAGGCGGATAGCGCCAAAATTTGGATTCGCCGGGCCGACCTGAAATTCCCCGAATCCGCGGTACTGAAGACTTGGGATTACTACAATCGAGCAGCGATGAACTTAAAACCCATTCGCGGCGTTCAAGCCACCATCGAAGACGGCATCAGGAACAAATTCTTGAATCAACCGCTGTCCGAGGCCGAGCTCAAGAGTTTGATCGACTTGAGTTTTTTACCGTAAGGCGCCGCGGAATGAAATAGGTCTTTCTCGCCAGGAAATGTAGGCGGGTTTCAAGTCGCCGTGGCGGCGTTCTTGGTCGAGAGCCAGTCTTGAGCCATGTCTGAGAGCACAAGAATCGCGGCTTGGCGATGGGGAATCATCTTCGCTGTGGTCGCCGTTGCCGAGTCGGCCGTGCGCCTCGGCTGGATCAGTAGCTTTTTCCTCGCCGCCCCGACTCGCGCGGCAGTGGTGCTGTGGGAACAGATCGTACACGGCAACGCGCTCTGGTTGACGGCCATCACGCTCTTGGAAATCGCCGCCTGCCTGGCGATTTCGACCGTGGTCGGAGTTTTCGCCGGCTTCCTGCTCTGGCGCTACAAGCTCATCGGCGGCAGCTACGAGATGTTCCTCGCGGCGCTGTTCTCATCGCCGGTGATTCTGGCGTATCCGATTTTCCTCGTCACCTTCGGCCGCACCAGCGCCGCCGTAATCGCGCTCTCCTCGATCTTCGGGTTGATCCCGATCATGATCAACACCAAGGGCGCCTTTCAGAACGTCAATCCGATCTTGCTGCAGGTCGGCGCCAGCATGAACCTGACGCGCAAGCAGCTGTTCCGTCACATTCTCGTCCCGGCGGTGGCGCCGACCATCTTCAGCGGCTTTCGCCTCGCGCTGACTTACATTCTCAAATCCGTTTTGGGACTGGAATACGTTGCCCAAGTCGGTGGCGTCGGTATGTGGCTCTCCGATGCAGCATTTATGTTCAAGGTCGAAGAGGTCTACGCCGGACTGCTGGGAACGATCACGCTGTCAATTCTATTTCTTTACTTGATTAACCGTAGCGAGGTGCTGGTGCGCAAGTAGCAACGGATCCTATGAATCATTCGCGCAAAAGTCGCACCATCATTGCGGCGCAGCTCCAAACGCCGCTCGGCGTGCAGGCATTGACCCTGCTGCTGATCATCGCCGTGTGGGAGCTGATCGGCCGCACGGGTATTTTGTTTGCCGAACTTTTTCCGCCGCTGATCGAGATTATGAGATCCCTTTGGATCTATGTCACCACCCCGCTTATATTGCCGCACCTCAAGGCCAGTCTCTACGAGGTCGGCGGTGCGCTCGGGCTTGCCGCGCTCTTCGGCATCCCGTTGGGAATTCTTTGGGGTAGCCGGACGAGCTGGCTGGAGATCGTCGAACCGCTGATCCTCTACGCCGCCGTCGTGCCCAAGATCGTGATCTTTCCGGTGTTCATCCTGTTCCTCGGGATCGACGTTCACTCCAAGCTTGCCGTGGGCGCCATCGCAGCGTTCTTTCCGATCTCGCTGCTGACCATCGCCGGCATGCGCGAGGTCAAGCAAGTGTATGTCGACGTGGCGCGCACCGCCGGCGCCGGCGCCTATCAGATCGCCACGCGCGTCTATTTGCCGGCGATCGCGGGACAGGTTTTCACCGGCATAAGAATCGGCATGGGTGCCGCCGTCACCGGCGCTCTCCTGGCGGAGACCAAGGTCGCCAAAGCGGGGTTGGGTTTCATGATCGTCGAATATTACGGCCAGTTTCGCATCGCCGATATGTATTCGCTGTTGCTTTTCATTTTCATTCTCGCCGCACTCGCTAATTGGGCGATGAAAGCGTTGTTTGCGCGTCTGTCACCGAGCGCGCGCGCCAGTCAGGATGCGGGAATGTACTTCTAGCGACTCGGTAACGGACATTTCGGTTAGGTTGACAGTGCGGATCGCTCTTCATTAGTCTGAGAACGAACGCTGTTACGCGAAGGGAGCACGCTTATGGAAGCCGCAAACAAAAATCTTGTCATCGACGCCGATGCTCACGTGGTCGAGTGCGCGCGCACCTGGGAATTCATGGACCCGTCGGAGCAACGCTATCGTCCCATCCCGCTCGAGACCCGTGAAGAGGCCGGTGTCAGACTGCAATTTTGGGTAATCGATGGCAAGGTCAAGGGATTTCGCTTTCCGGCTTTTTCATCCGAACAACTGGCAAAGCTTTCGCAGCAGGTCGGCCGCAAGTTTGCCGAGGCTCAAGAAGCGCGCGAGCTCGGCAACGTCGATCTCCGCTTGGAGCACATGGACAGGACCGGCGTCGACATCCAGGTGCTCCACAACACCATGTTCATCGAGTCCGCCACCGATCGCGCCGCCGTCGAAGTCGCCTTGTGCAAGAGCTGGAATCGCTGGCTGGCGGATATCTGGAAGCAAGGACAGGGGCGGCTGCGCTGGTCATGCATGGCGCCGACATTGAGCATGCCGGACGCGCTCGATCAGATTCGCTGGTCGCAAGAAAACGGCGCGTGCGCAATTCTCCTGCGCCCGATCGAAGGACAGCGCTTATTGGCCGATCCTTATTTTTATCCAATTTATGATGAAGCGCAAAAGCTCGATCTGCCGATCGCCATTCATATCGCCAACGGCAATCCTTGGCTCACCGACCTGTATAGCCATCCGGTGCGCATTGCGTCGACCTTTCACCGGTTCAGAATTCCCACGGTGGCGGCGTTTAATGACATCATCATGAGCGAGATCCATGAGGTTTTTCCTAAGCTCCGCTTCGGCTTCATCGAAGCCAGTGCTCAATGGGTCCCCTGGGTGCTCCATGAAGCGAAAAACCGTTTCAAAACTCTCGGACGGAAATGGCCGGAAAGTCCCATGCGCGAATTCGGCATGTATGTCACCTGCGAAAATTCCGACGACCTTGGTTACATCGTCAAGGAAGCAGGCGAGGACAATCTGGTGATCGGCACCGACTACGGCCACACCGATACGTCGAGCGACGTGGACGCGATCCGAATTTTTCGCGAACGAACGGATCTTACCGAGGATGTGAAGAAAAAGATTTTGAGTGACAATTCGAGAGCGCTCTACGCTTTGTAAGGCGTGCCTGACGATCATCGACGAGCGATCACCAGGTGCGCTTTTACATCAACATCCTCACGACCTATTTCCCGGATGTCGATCCGAGTTACGATGTTTATTACCGGCAGGTTCTCGAGCAAGTCGAGCTCGCAGAGGAATTGGGCTGGGAATGCTTCATGTTCAACGAGCACCACTTTCTCGGCTACGGCGGGCTTGCGGCCAACCCGGCGGTGCTGCTCGCCGCTGCGGCTGCGCGCACGTCGAAAATTCGTCTGGGTCCGTGCATCGCGATCCTGCCGTTGCGCCACCCGTTACATACCGCTGAGGATTACGCCATGGTGGATGCCCTATCCGGCGGCCGGCTCGAATTTGGCATCGGCTCGGGCAACACGGAAATGGACTACAAAGTCTTTGGAATTACCAGAGAAAACGATCGGGCGCGATTGCGTGAAGCAATCGAAGTCATCCTGAAAGCGTGGGGCAGCGAGCGTGCGGGATACAACGGCAATTTTTGGAGCTTTGACGAGCTGACGCTTTATCCGCGACCGATTCAGCAGCCCTGCCCACCGATCTGGGTGGCGGGGACTTCCGCTGAAGGACTCGGCTGGGCCGGTCGCCAAGGCTATCACATTATGACCGTCGGCCATCCGCATCCGCCAGAAAAGGTTCGCCCTGGCGTCGAGGCGTGGAAGCGCGGTTTAATCGAGGGGGGTTTCGACCTCAAGGAAAAACACTGTCAGTTTCATGTGCGAACACACGTCAATGAGACTGCTGAAAAGGCGCGCGAGGTCGCGACTGCCGCGATCACCCGCTATGATGCCATATCTCGAATCGGACGAAGATCGCTCACGGTGGCACCAGGCGAATACGATTGGGACATGATGCTCGCCAGCGGTCGGAACAACTACGGCGATCCCGGCCAGGCCATTGAAAATATTCGCAACGCAATGAAGCATTATTATTTCGACACGCTCACCACGACTTTTAACTTCGGCGGCATCCCCCGCGCTGAAATTCTAAAATCCATGCGCCTCTTCGCCAAAGAGGTCATGCCGGCATTTCGATGAGCAGGTGATTCATAGGCGAGACGAACTCCCGCAGCGCTGATGAAAGACCGTGTTACGGACGATGTATAATTTCACTGCATCCGGTACCGGCAGGACCGCTATTTTAAAATCTCCTTCATCTTGGCGACCAGCGCGGGCTCGAGCTTGAACAGCTCCCTCACCTGTTTTTCGATCTCCGCACCGTCGATTGGGTCCAGATCGAGCCTCGCCTTTTTCGTCTCGGCAAGAAATTCCGGATCTTTCATCGTCTCCATGAAGGCTTTCCGGAGGAGATTGACCCGGCTTTTCGGCGTCCCGGGAGGCAATGCGTAGAAGCGATTGAGGACACCGCTGACGCGCGCCGACGTAAGTATCATTTTTTTGGCATCTTCGCTCTTTGCGAGGTCCACCGCCCAGGGAACGTTGGGAACTTCCGGATGCGGTTTGAGATTTCCCTGAACCAAAAGCACGACATCGCCCCTTTCCATTTCGGCGCGCCAAGTCGACTTGAACGATTCCCAGGAATTGCACGCGCCTTGAACTTCGCCGGCGTTGAACGCCAGTCGCACCGGACCCGTGCCCTTGTATCCGGAGACCAGCTGAAGCGGCAGATCCAAGGTGGCTTTCAAAACCTTGGGAATATCGTCGGTGCCGCCACCGGGCGCGACGCCGCCGATCTTGATCACCTTACCCGAAGCCTTCCATTGCTCGACGCTCGTGATACCGGTGGATTTCGCCACGCCGATCATAAAGTTGTCCTGCGCCGGAACGCCGAGAAACTCGAACTTCGGCGCGTCGAATTCAACTCCGGGAAGCCCGAGCAGCTGCTGGAACGAGAGGCCGCCGATAAAATTCCCGATGGTGAGGCCGTCCGGTTTGGCAACTCTGTAGATATAATTGGCCGACAGCAAGCTCGCGGCCCCCGGCATGTTCTCGACGACGATCGTCGGGTTGCCCGGGATATGTTTGCCCATATGGCGCGCAATCACCCGCGAGTAGGTATCGAAACCGCCTCCCGGGGCGAGGCCGACGATCACACGGATCGCCTTCCCTTTATAAAATGAATCTTGCGCGAAGATCGGCTTGGCCGGGATGCCAAGAAGTAACATAACACCGAATGCCAGAAACCGAATGGCTTGACGTTCCATGATTACCTCCGCGAAAGATGGGCGTATCTCCGAA
>JAICHC010000089.1 GCA_025922795.1 Candidatus Binatia bacterium
GCGCTCATTTAAAATACGGTCAGCCGCTCGAGATGATGATCAGCAACTCTCGCGGCAAGCAAAATGGCATGAGCTGTTTGGCGTGCTGTCTGAGCCGTAGGCGAGTTCGATCGAAGGGGCGAAGTCTTACGGCTGGCGGTAGTCGACCTGGACGGTCGTGTGAATGCCGCCGCGTACGTTGAAGTCGCCAAACACGGTCATCTTTCTCGGCCTACAGGCCTGAACGAAATCGTCGAGAATTTGATTGATAACGGCTTCGTGGAAAGCTCCCTCGCTGCGATAGGACCAGAGATAGAGCTTCAGCGATTTAAGCTCGACACAGAGTTTGTCGGGCACGTAAGTGATGCGAATCGTCGCAAAATCAGGCTGGCCGGTGCGCGGGCACACGCAAGTAAACTCCGGGCACTCCATATTGATTTCATAGTCGCGCTCGGGCCGCGGATTGGCAAAAGTTTCCAGTTGTCGGCTCGGCTTAGTCGCCATGCGGCGATCATAGCGCGCGGCAAATGCATTTCCAAATCGCTAACTTACCTTGACTTGCCCGAAGGGCGATGATAACCCAGGAAAATCGTAGGCGAGAGCGCTGGTTTCTTTAGGAGGACTTTTGTGAAGCCCACGGAACCGAAGGCCGGTGAAAAGCTGAGTGAGCACGAAGCCAAAGCCTACGTCGATTATCTCTACGCTACCCTTTACAAGTATGCCCACGAGAAAATTCACCAGGGGGCCTTTATGACCCAACTGCGCAATGGCAAGCTGCCGATGCCGGTGATGCGCCAGTTTTTCAAAAATTGGGGTCATTTTTCTCTGGAAGTAAACGCGCTGAACGCGGTCTCCTATTACACGCATCTGCCCTTCTTCGTGCGCCATTTCGATTTGCTTGGGCCTTTCTGTGCGAAGATCGCCGATGAGCTCATTTCGCCGCGCGCCCCGGGCCACGTTCTAGTCTTACTGCAAACCGCCGAGAAGATGGGCCTTAACAAAAAGGAAGTTTTGGAAGATCCTTATCTGCCCGCCGCCCGCGCCATCAATGATTTCTGTCATAAAATTTTCATCGATGGCTCCATTGTTGAGCTGTGGGGACTGCATGTATTCGAGGAATCCTTGTCCATGTGGTCCGGTCAATGGTTCACGGCCCTGACTACCCATTACGGCTTTACCAAAGAGGATGCGGTTTATTTTTCGACCCACGAAGAAGCCGACATGGACACGCATAAGCTCGGCGGCGACGGCGAGGAGGCGATGGGCCACGGCGCGTTCAATCGAACCGTGCTCACCCGCGCGCTCCAGGAAAGCGTCGAGTTCCGCACCGGCTATTCAATAGAGTATTGCGCGTTGACGATGGTCGACTTGCACGCCCAGATGAAGCAGGCTGCGCTGGATCATCCTTATCGAGATTGACGTCTGCCCGAATCGGCGCGTCTCTGCGCTCGGTTCGATCCGCGCTTAGGAGTATGGACCGGATGCGCAGAGCACTCGATCTATCAACTCGAGGGCATTGCGCAGAGTGCTTACGCCAAACACCCGCCCGGCATATGCGGAAACGCACTCATCTCATGAGGCCACGTCGTAGGATAAGACTTGCACACATAACTCGGATTGACCTGATCGATACGCGTGACTCCAAGGAGAGCCATGTCGATGATCAGCTCATCTTCGAGAATCTCGAGCACTCTCACCAAACCGTCTTTGCCGCCCGCCCCTAAACCCCATCCTTGGAGCTTACCGATCGTCACAGCGCGGCAGCCGAGCGCCAATGCCTTGAGCACATCCGTGCCGCGAGTGACGCCGCCGTCGAGGACGATGTCCGCTTTGCCCTTGGCGACTTCGACGATCTCAGGCAGCACATCGATGGTGCCGCGGCCATGATCGAGCTGGCGACCACCATGGTTGGAAACGTAGATCACGTCAACGCCGTAATCGAGTGCAATCTTGGCGTCTTCCGCCGTCGCCACGCCTTTGAGAATAAACGGCAATCCGGCGTGTTTCTTGATCGCGGCCATGAGGTCCCAGGTTAACATGCCTTGATAGTGGCGCGCCGTCTCGGTGCGTTTGTTCGGCGGCAAATACCGGTTCATCATCTGGCGCTCGCGACGGCTGTAGTGCGCCGTATCGACGGTCAAGCACAACGCCACGTAGCCGGCTTTGAGAACGCGGTCGACAATTTCCTTGCACCAATCCAAGCCGCCGCGGATGTAGAGTTGAAAAATCTTCGGATGATCCGTGCTCGCCGCGATTTCTTCCAAGCTCGGTTGCGTGACAGAACTGACGAAGTTCATCGTGCCGAATTCCTTCGCCGCCTTGGCAACGGCGACTCCGCCTTCTGGCGTGATGGTTTGCAGCGAGCCGATCGGCGCCATCATCACCGGGATGCGCAGCTTTTGCCCGAGGAATGTCGTCGCCGTGTCGATCTTTGAAACGTCGACACACACGCGCGGCCGCAGGGCGAGATAATCGAACCCCAGCCGATTGCGCCGCATGGTGGTTTCCGATTCCGCGCCGCCGCTCAGGTAATCCCAGATGTCTTGGGTCAAGTTTTTCCGCGCCGCCTGGATGATTTCCTGGTTGGTGACAAATTCAAGGCTCATGAAACCTTCTCCTTCTGGTCGTGAATGATCATTCGATTTTTAATCGCACAGCACACTATCGAAGAGCGTGGCGGACTGTCAAACAAGCCAAGAAAGAACGTAATGATTGCGTTGGAGGGGCAATCCCTGTGGTGGCCCGATGGGAGAGGGCAGACACGCGGGTCTGCCCCTATGAGCCATCGTTGAAGTCAAAACCGAACCACTGCCAAAAAAAGGAGGCTCGTCGGCTCCCCTTCTCCACGTTGAAATTTGGAGGCGCTTGAACCTTGAACAATTCTCACTTATCGCGTGACCGCTCCTTCCGAGGCTGAGGACACGAGCTTGGCATATTTCGCCATAACGCCAGTTTTGTAACGCGCCACCGGCGGCACCCATTCGCGGAGTCGCGCGTTCAGTTCCTGCTCGGAAATATCGAGATCGAGACGACGCGCTTGGATATCGAAAATGATCGTGTCGCCGTCACGTACGGCGGCAATCGGACCGCCGTGGGCGGCTTCGGGGGCAACATGTCCCGCCATAAGACCGTGGGTCGCGCCGGAGAATCGCCCGTCCGTCATCAGCGCGACGGAATCGCCGAGGCCCGCACCGACCAGCGCCGCTGTGACGCCTAGCATCTCGCGCATGCCGGGTCCTCCCTTGGGCCCTTCGTAACGAATCACGACCACGTCGTTGTCCTTGATCCTGCCTTGCTGCACCGCCTGGAAGGCATCTTCCTCGCGGTCGAAGACCCGCGCCGGCCCTTTATGAATCATGCGCTCATAACCCGCTACTTTCACGACGCAGCCTTCGGGCGCCAGATTGCCCTTAAGAATCACCAGTCCCCCCGTCGACTTCAGCGGCCGCGAGATCGAGCGCACCACTTCTTGTCCGGCGGACTCTCTAGTCATTTGCGCCGACTCGGCGATCGTCTTGCCCGTAACAGTGATGGTATCGCCGTGAATCAGCCCGGCGTCGATCAAGCGTTTGGCGACCAGCGGAATGCCGCCCGCTTGGTAAAGATCGTTGGCCACGAATCGCCCGCCCGGCTTGAGATCGGCAATCAACGGCGTGCGTGCGCTGATCCGATCGAAATCATCGATCGTCAATTCCACACCCGCTTCGCGAGCGATAGCGAGCAGGTGCAATACCGCGTTGGTCGATCCGCCGGTAGCGGCGACCGAGGCGATGGCGTTCTCGATCGCTTTGCGGGTAAGAATTTGCGAGGGCCGTAGATCACGATCGAGCAAAGCCATCACCAGCTTGCCGGCGTTGAAAGCCGCCTCATCTTTTTCCGCGACCGTGGCAGGGATACCGTTGCTGCCCATCGGCGAGATGCCGAGAAACTCCATCACCGTGGACATGGTGTTGGCAGTGAACTGCCCACCGCAAGCGCCCGCGCCGGGGCACGCGGCATTTTCCACGGCCAGAAACTGCTCGGCGCTAATGCGCTTGCTGGCATAAGCGCCCACCGCCTCGAAGACATCTTGAATGGTGAGATCTTTATCACCCAGTCGACCGGGCGCGATCGAACCGCCATAGAGAGCTAACCCGGGAATATCGAGGCGTGCAAGCGCCATCACCACGCCAGGGTTGGTTTTGTCGCAGCCCGAAAGACAAACCAATCCGTCGAAATGATTGCCACGCGCAACCAACTCGATTGAATCGGCGATCACTTCGCGGCTGATGAGCGAGCATTTCATCCCTTCGGCGCCCATGCTGATCCCGTCGGAAATGGACACGGTGTTGAATTCCATCGGCGTACCGCCGGCGGCCCGGACTCCCTCTTTCACTTTCGCCGCCAACCGGCGCAGGTGATAATTGCAAGGGCCGATCTCGATCCAAGTATTAGCCACGCCGATGATCGGCCGGCGCAAGTCTTCATCCGTGAAGCCGGCCGCCTTGAGCATAGCCCGCGTCGGCGCCCGGTCGGGTCCATCGGTGATCACGCCGCTGCGCGGCTTCAAATTTTCTGCCATGATTCACTCCTGACTCTCGTTAGGAATTGGGATTTCAATTAACTATGAGCCCTGTGCTTTTGCAAGACAGCATCCCCTCGCAAAAGTAAAGAGATTGAGACCGTGATTGCGTGATTGCTTGAAGGTATCGGGGTTAATCCTTATTGTGACAGGATGCAAATTGGCACTTTCTCGCGCTCGCTCCTTTCTGCATTACTGTTGATCGGTGCGGTTTCCGTTGCGGAGCCCCTTGAGACCTCCAAAGAACAAGCGGATCGACTGGAGCGTAAGATTGAGGAAATTGACAAAAACGCTTCCGGCACTCCGGTCAAGTCAAAGAAGACTCCGATCTCCGAGCTGGAAATTAACTCTTACGTGAATTTCAATCTGAAGGAAAAAATTCCCAGCGGGTTAACAAATCCACAGATTTCACTGAACGGCAACGGCAACGTCGGAGGCCGCGTTTTCGTCGATATCGATCAATTCAAGCGCCACCGCGGCTCCGGTGGCATCATAGATCCGCTCAATTATCTTTCCGGGCGAGTGCCGCTAACCGCCCGCGGCGTGCTCCGTACAAGCGATGGGAAAGGCCAGTTTCAGCTGATCTCCGCCGAAATCCATCGCGTCCCGGTGCCCAAACCTCTGTTGCAAGAGATCGTCTCGTTTTTCTCGCGCAGCGAAGAAAATCCACGAGGAATAAACGTCGATGAGCCCTTCAACCTGCCAGCAAAAATTCGCGAAGTGATCGTCAGTCAGGGTGAAGCGATTGTCGTGCAGTAAAAGACTTCGCTACGCGGTAATCAGTTCCGCAAGAACTCCTAGGGAGGTGCGACGTGGACACACTGCCTTTCAAACAAGTCGACGTATTTACCCAGAAACCGTTCCTTGGCAATCCAGTCGCCGTGGTCCTGCAGGCGGAAAAACTAACCGCGGATGAAATGCAGCGCATCGCGGCATGGACCAACCTGTCGGAAACGACCTTTGTGCTGCCGTCGTCCTCCACCGCTGCCGACTATCGACTGAGAATCTTTACTCCCAAACAGGAATTGCCCTTCGCCGGTCATCCTACCATCGGCAGCGCTCACGCGGTGCTCGAAAGCGGTTTTGCCGCGCCGCACGCCGGCCGGCTGCGGCAAGAGTGTCTCGCCGGCATCATCGAACTCGATGTCGAGAAAAATACCAACGGCGAGCGCATCTTTGTGCACGCGCCGGCGGCGAAAATAAGCGCCGTGGCGCCATCTCACTCCCGGCGGCTGCTGGCGGCCTTGGGTATTCCAGCGAATAGCGCGTCTCCGCCCTTCAGAGTAGACGTCGGCGTGGTCTGGTTAGTTGCCGATGCGGGTGATTCTAAAACGCTTGCGGGAATAGAACCCGACTTAGACGAGATCCAAAAAGTTAGCGCCGAAACCCGAGCTTCGGGAGTCACCGTGTTCGGTCGAGCACAAGAAGAATCGGCTCGCATGCACGTGCGCTCCTTCGCTCCGATACTCGGTGTCGCCGAAGATCCGGTGTGCGGGAGTGGTAACGCAAGTGTCGCGGCGTTTCTCGTTCAGCGCGGCTTGATTGGCGAGTTCGGGACCGAATATCTGTCGCGGCAAGGCATGGCCGTCGGCCGCGCCGGCGAAGTCGCGGTGAGCGTGGCCGGCGGTGAAATTAGAATCGGCGGTTTTGCGCTCACCTGTATCGATGGCTGGATAAGGATTAAGTAGTCTATGCTTAGTCTTCGGCAACTTATTTTCTCGCAGGCGGGGCAGCGGAAGTTCCGTAAGCTTGTTCGGCTTTTTAATCAGCAGGGCGAGACCCGTAACGATCAAAACTTCCATTGATAACGCGCAAGAAAGCACGCCGAAAATCCTCGTCCCTCCGAAAGGCAGCTCGAGATCGGACGGGTATAAATCCCTGAATTTTAGTGAGGAATTATCGAGGCCGAACCGCTGCAGCAATTTGTGCGCGTTTTTTGAACATTCTTGTTATGTTTAAATCACCTCCCAGAGCTTAAACTGACCCAAGAACTGACGGACGATTGCTGCAATCGTTCGTCGTCGCCGCTTAAGTTGACAAATCGGGAACGGCCGTCACACGGCCAACGGTATCTCAGGACATTTGAGGGTTAAACAAGCTGAGAGAGCCGTTCAGGTTGATTTAACATCGGGCCGAAATGCCGCAGCCAGTTCCTTAGCCCGCCACGAGCGCGCCAGCCACTCGACAGTTACCAGCCCGATTGCCAGAATCAAACCAATGCCGTTAATGCCCCAGGTAAGCTCGACATAGTCCCCTTTGCCCACTACCGGGATCAGCAAAGCGACCGCCGCGCTAATAAATAGAGCCCGCTTGAAGGCGACAATGCGCTGGAATAGATACCCTGTCATGCCGATTCCGAGCAAAATTGAACCAATCACGGCGGTCACCACTGAAAGCATCACGATATACCAGCGTCCGTACAGCAGCAAGGAAGGCGAGAACACGAAGAGAAAAGGAATGATGTAAGCGATAGAACATAGCCGCATGGCTTCCCAGCCTGTGCGAATGGGATCGGTTTTTCCGATCGTCGCAGCCGCGTAGCTGGCGATACAGACGGGGGGCGTCACCATGCTCAGCATGCCGAAGTAGAAAATAAACATGTGAGCGGCGATGGGTAGAATGCCCAACTTCGCCAAGCCCGGCGCCACCAGCACCGCCAGCAGAACGTAAACCGCAGTGGTTGGCATGCCCATGCCGAGAATAATGCTCACGACGGCCGTCAAGATCAGCAGCAGAACCGCGTTGCTCTGGCCCAGATTTAGCAAGGTAAGAGTCAGCGTGAAACCGAGACCTGAGAGTTGCAACACGCCGATGACAACGCCCGCCAACCCAGTAATCGCAGCAATTTCAAGCAAGCCACGCCCCGTAGAAAGCAGCATGTTTAAAACCTGGCGCGGTCCCATCTTCACTCCCGGCGTAAACAATCCCACGACGAGGGCGGATAACGCAGCGAGCAGACCCGACTCTTCCGGGCGATGATTGAGGAAGAACATGAAGACGATCAGAACCACCAGCGGGACCACGAATCCCGCCGAGCGCTTCATTACCAGCAGAAGCCGCGGCAGATCCGCGCTAGGTAAACCATGCATGCCACTACGCGCCGCCAGAAGATCTACCTGGATAAAAAGCGCCACGTAGTAAAGAACCGCAGGCACCAAGGCGGCCAGCGCTACCTCCGCGTAGGGCATCCCTAGATACTCCGCGATGAGAAATGCGGCGGCGCCCATCACCGGGGGCATGATTTGTCCGCCCGTCGATGCCACCGCCTCGATTGCGGACGCCACCGGCGCCGGATAGCCGGCCTTTTTCATCATCGGAATCGTAAACGCCCCATCAACGACGACATTGGCTACGGCGCTGCCGCTGATATTGCCGAATAAGCTCGACGACATAATAGCAATCTTCGCCTGTCCCCCACGAAACCGTCCCATAGCAGCAAGCGCAAAATCGCTGAGAAACGCGGCGCCGCCGACGGCGTGTAACGCCTCGCCGAAAAGAATAAAAACCAAGACGATGCCGGACCCGACCTGTAGCGGCAAGCCGAAGATTCCATTGGCATCGAGATAAAGGTAGGTAGCGAGTCGCGGGACCGACCAGCCGCGACCGTAGAAATCGCCCGGAAAGATATAGGCGAACAGAGCGTACAGGACGAAGGTAATCGCTATGATGACAAGCGGCCACCCGATGAGTCTACGGGAGCCTTCCGCCAGCAACAGCACGGTTAAGCTGCCGAGCACCATGCTCTGGTTGGTGATCTCGCCAAGCGTATCAGCAAGTTTGGGGTACTCAAAAAAGA
>JAICHC010000090.1 GCA_025922795.1 Candidatus Binatia bacterium
AAAATTCTTTGCCTCTGTTACGCCATCGAGCCGCCGCTGGAGGCCGAAGTTCAGGTGCTCGAGGGCGAAGAGACGGAGATTATCAAAAGTTTTTGGGAATTGGCCGTCGATTGTAATCTCTTTGTCGGCCACAATATTCTCGATTTCGACTTGCGATTCATCTATCAACGCTCGATCATTCATCAGATCAAACCATCGCGCGATCTTCCTTTTGCCCGTTTTCGCAGGGCACCCATCTTCGACACCATGCATGAATGGAGCAAGTGGGGCCGTGAACATGCGAGCCTCGATTTGCTCTCGAAAGCGCTCAGCATACCTTCGCCCAAGCAAAGCCTCGACGGCTCGAAGGTGTATACATGTTACCGCGCCGGAAGAATCGCGGACATCGTCAACTACTGCAAGTGTGATGTCAATTCGGTGCGGAGCGTCTACCGCCGGCTTACTTTCACCAAATAAAATGTCGCCGCGGAAATGCACACGGCTAAACCGATAAGCCTTAGAGTATCCGTCTACTGGAGCTCGTTTGACAGCTCCAGCCTCAGACTATAAATTGTTTGATAACAATCCGCTGAACTTGCGCATTTGTCTCTTGCCAAGTCGCAGATTCCAAACAGTTCAAGGAGGTTTTATGGACCACGCACCTGAAGCAAAGTGGCAGGAGCCCACAGACAACAAGACCAGGGCCGGGTTAGGAAAATTTCTTCGTCCCAACACTCCCTACGACAATTTTATGGAAGCCCAGGGCATCCCGATCTATCGCGATATCGGCGTGCGCCGGGTGCAAGACTTGCCGCGCAAACCGTGGAAGCGCATGGGCGGCAGCGGAACGTTTATTCAGCTTCTCGGCACCGAAGGTTTGTGGGGCTGTTACGTCGTAGAAGTGCCCGGCGCCGGAGCCCTAAATACCGAAAAACATATGTACGAGGAGCAATTTCTCGTCGTTGACGGCCGCGGCACCACGGAAGTCTGGGTCGAGGGCAATTCGAAAAAGCTGACTTTCGAATGGCAGAAAGGATCGATTTTCGCGATCCCGATGAACGCCGCTCACCGGATTGTCAACGCGACGTCGAGTCCGGCGCTGCTGCTCGCCGGAACAACGGCGCCGAACGTGATGAACATATTCAACAGCGAAGATTTTATTTTCAATTGCCCCTATCAGTTTAAAGATCGTTTCGATCCGTCCGACGACTATTACAAATACAAAGAAGAAGTTACCCCCGACCCGGTACGGGGCCTGGCGATGCGCAAAACCAATATTATTCCAGACGTCATGGGTTGCGAGTTGCCGATGGATAACCGGCGCTCGCCCGGCTATCGGCGCATCGAGCCGCATATGGCGGGGCAGCATTTCTATATGTGGATCGGTCAGCATGAAACCGGCCGTTACTCGAAAGCTCATGCCCATGGCTCGGCTGCGGTGCTCATCTGCCTCAGCGGCAAAGGTTACACTTACACTTGGCCGGCCAGTTTAGGAACAAAACCGTGGCAAGCCGGCACGACAGACTTGATTCGACGCCAAGACTACGAACCCGTCGGCATGGTTAGCGCGGCACCGATGAGCGGCAACTGGTTTCACGCCCACTTCGGCGCCAGCAAAGAGCCACTGCGCCTCACCGCGTGGTTCGGCCCCAACGCGCCCGGCCGCGAACGCGGCAAACCCGGCGAGAAAGCGATCGACTACGGCGCCATCGATCTGAAAGACGGCGGCACGGCGATCCCGTACAACGAAGAAGATCCGTTTTTACGCAAGGAATTCGAAGAGACGCTGACGAGTGTTGGCGCCAAGTCGCGCATGGAACCGGAGCTCTACGAGAGATCCTACTAAGCGCAACGTTCAATTCTGGAGTCGTGCGTCGCAGCCGAGCCTTCGACGCGAAAGTCACGACGCAGGACTCCAGACTCCCTCCCCAACCATCAAGGAACCTCATGGACGGATCCCAAGCTTCATTTTCCAACGCCCACCGCCACATGTCGGAAGAGGAAGAGCTTACGCTCACGAGCGTGGGCGTCGACATCGGCTCATCGACTTCGCACCTGGTATTCTCGCGCCTTCAGTTGACCCTCGAAGGAACGCGCTATCGTGTGACGCGCCGCGAGGTATTGGCCGAGTCGGAAATTCTACTCACACCCTATGTAGACGAAACTAAAATCGACGTCGAAGCTCTTGAAGCGTTTATCAACCAGCAATACAAAAAGGCCAAGATTAAACGCGATCAAGTCGACACGGGCGCGCTGATTCTCACCGGTGTCGCCGTCCGGCGGCGCAACGCCCGCGCAATCGCGGAGCTGTTTGCACAGGAGGCGGGCAAGTTCGTCGCCGTCAGCGCTGGCGACGGACTGGAAGCGACCATGGCGGCTCACGGCTCTGGCGCTGTCGCTCACTCGGCAAAAATCGGCGGAGTCGTCCTCAACATCGATATTGGCGGTGGCACGAGCAAGTTCGCGCTCTGCAACCACGGCAAAGTCCAGCAGGTCTCAGCCATCGATATCGGCGCGCGCCTACTCGCCTTTGACAAAGACAATGCCCTTGTCCGCATCGAAGAAGCCGGCCGCAAACACGCCGCCGCAGCGGGCTTTACGGTTGAGCTCGGCGAGAAAATTCCTCAGGACCGCTTGAAGAAAATGGTCGCGGAGATGACCGATAAGCTGTTTGCGATGCTCAAACCGGAAGCGATCACGGAGGATCTCAAGGGCTTGCTTCGACTACCGCCGCTCAGTTACAGCGGCGAGATCGATTGCCTGATGTTTTCGGGCGGTGTCTCGGAATTCATTTACAACCGCGAAAAGACCACCTTTGGGGATCTCGGCCCTTTAATCGCTGAAGAGATTCATCGGCGCATGGCCGATCTGGATCTGCTCGTGATGGAGCCGGCGGCGCGCATTCGCGCCACCGTTATCGGCGCGTCGCAATACACTGTGCAAGTGAGCGGCAACACGGTTTTCATATCGCCGGAGGACGCCGTCCCCGTGCGCAACATCGCGGTGGTTGCTCCTGAGTTCCCACTCGACGCCGATGAATTCACCAAGGAAGCGGTCGCCGAGGCAACTTTGAACGCTCTCAGACGTTTGGATCTATCAAGCGGTCGCCAACCCGCGGCGGTCGCCTTTCACTGGGAGGGCTCCGCGACATTTTTTCGCCTGCAGGCTTTCTGCACCGGCATCGTCGAAGGTTGGAAAGACATTCTGGCCAAGGGACATCCTCTCGTGCTCGTTAACGACGGCGACATCGGCGGCATTATCGGCCTCCACTTTCAAGAAGAACTGAAGATACAAAACCCGGTGATTTCCATCGACGGCATCGCACTCAACGATTTCGATTTTATTGATATCGGCACTTTGATCCCATCCTCAGGCTCCGTCCCGGTCGTGATCAAGTCGCTGATCTTCCCAGCCTCACCGCAGCCGTAAAACAATTACCGCGAAAAGCGTCGGCGCAAGCTTTTGAACGTGTCGAATCGCGGTCCTGTTTCAACGCGCCGTGATAAGCCAGCGGAGCGCCGGCGCCACGACGATCCTCTAGAATGATCTCTCCTTAATGACCATACATTGACACGCCCTGACAGGAATGACCCGGTCACGGGCGGCTTCAGGGCTGGATCAAAAATCTTCGGCAAAGGGCTGCCTTGATCTTGACATTCACTCGGGTTTACGTCTAAAACCGTCGCCAACATCGAGGCCAAGCTATGTCGAGATTCCGCGCGCGTCATTGCCCGAATTGCGCTGGTTTTATCGGTTTCGCGATCTCCAAACCGAGCGCCCGTGACCGGGAAGTCCCGGTGACCAATTTCTGTCTCAATTGCAATTATCAGCTGCCTGTGCGTAGCATCATCTACGGTGTTCGAAAAACGAACCCGACGCTGCGTCGACCCGGGCTTCGTTTGATCCACAACACGCCGAGAGCTTCCGCCCTCGGCTCGGAGGGCGAGAGCCGTCGACCCGATATGGAATCGAAAATTAGTCCGGCCGACTATGCGCGACATTTGAGAGCCATCGGCCAAGAGCTCGAGGCTCTTCACTTCAGTCATTTCAATCTCGAATTGATCGGTGACGCTTATGTCGTGTGGGTAAAGCCTGGCGATCCAACGGAAACCAATAACCCGCTGTTGCGTATCAGCAAAAGCCGGCTACAAAAATTGTGGCGCCACCGGGCGTCTCATCGCACGACCGGTGACGAAGGCTCATATGCCGTACCGCCAACCGGCAAGCGCTTACGTTACTCGGTGCAAGAGTTGGACCGAATCGAGCGAAAACAGCGCGCGCGCCGGCAACAGCAAAGCGGCACCGCTGACGGTCATAGCCTGTCGCAGTTGCTCCGCACGCTCGGAGATTTGGTCGGCAGGAAAAGCGAACGGCTGTTAGGGATCACGTGGCAGGAACTCTCCGTTGGAGTGGTCGTCGAGACCCAACAGGGACGAAGGGAGATCGACGTTTTTCGGCCGGATAACTTGTACGACCTCTGGGTGAGAATGTATTTAAAGAGGCACAATCGGGCCTTCATCGATAACCCACGCTGAATCCCCGCCAACTGGGAACCTGCCCACTCAGGCCCCGGGTGCTCATCGCGACAGGGCGCTGATATTTTCACTATCCGGGGGCACAATAAGTTGCTCGTGCGACGTGTAACTCCGTTCCAGCGGAGCCGGGATTTGCGCAGTGAAAACCGAACCTTCGCCGGGGCGACTTTCAACATCGATTTTACCGCCAAGCAGATCGACGTATCTCTTTACGATGTAAAGCCCCAACCCCACGCCACCACTCGCAGCCCCGCTTCGCGGGGCCTCCTGCCCTTGGCGAAATCTCTCAAAGATCGTCGAAATTTGCTCCCGAGGAATCCCCTTTCCGGTATCGGCCACTTTTAGTTCCAGGAGTTGTTTCGAAGTCAGATAACGCGCCGCTATCGTTATGGTACCGCCGTCGGTGAACTTGATCGCGTTATCGATGAGGTTCTCAAGAATCTGTTTGAGCTTGCGGCGATCCGCCTGCACGGAGGGAAGATCAAACGGACAATCCCACACGAGCTTCACATTGTTCGCATCCGGGGCATCGTACTGCGATCTCAACTCCGATAGAAATTCCCAAACGTTGATATCGTGCAGCTCGGCGTAGAGCGGCTCAGTTTCGAGGTTACTCACTTGCAATATGGTGTTGATCAATCCGTACAAACCCTTGGACTGCCTATCGATCGTTTCAATCGCCTTTTCCTGAATCGGCGTCATTTCCCCCAACAATCCTTCGCGAAACATTTCCCCGTAGCCGGTAATGACGCTCAACGGGGTTTTGAGCTGGGTTGAAACAGATCGCAGAAACTCATCTTTAACTTTATACGCGGAGCTGAGCTCCTCCGCTTGCTTTCGGCTTTGATCGTAAAGCTCGGCGTGGTGGATCGCTATCGCGAGTTGGCCGGCTAACGTGGACAAGAACTCGATTTCTTCTTCGCCGAACTTGTGCTCTTCGCGGTTTAGAAAAACCAAACATCCCAGCGCGCCGTTGTTCGCGATCAAAGGCATGCCAATGAACGACAAAAGGCCCTCATTCTTGAAAAACCCCAAAGACTCGACCCGCGCGTGGGTAAAGATATTGCTCACGACAAGCGGCCGCTCCTCGTTCACGATCTGATCCGTGAATGCCAATGACTGTTCAGCGAGTTCATGTCCCCGGTTTTTGAATCCGCGCGCGGCGACGATCTCGAGCGCACCCGTCCGGCGGTTTTTGAGCCTGACAACGGCGGCGGCGTAGGGCAAATGGATCAGCGCGGTATCAAGGAATGAAGCGAGCAACTTTGCCGTGTCAATCGTCGCTGTCATCGCCACGTTGGCTTGATGAAGCACTTCGAGACGCTCTCGTTGCCGGCGGATCTCTTCGGCGGCTTTCTGCTCCCGTCTGACCTGTTCTTCGTTCTCCCGGGCCGTGCGCCGGATGCGCTCGACCTGAGCGAAATACCCGTAAAACAGCGATATCACGAACGGGAACGGCAGGCGCAAATAAATCTCGGGATTGAGATCCGCTGCGCTGTGAAAAACAAAATAGCCGTATATCAGCGGCGCGAAGAACGTCACTGCGAGCAAGCCTCGCGTGTCGTTGCAGATACAACTGATGATTAGAGTAAAAAGACAAGCAATGTAGAAATCGAGACTTGCCGCACCACTAGTGCTCAAGACGGCAATGAGAACGATCGTGTCGAATATCAGCAACGGACCGTAAAAGTACCGCGCGTCAAAGAAATCGTCAGCCAGGAAATACAGCGTGCAATGACTGAGTAGATAAAGAATCAGGATCGCTTGAACTTGAGTGGGGGTGAGCCATGCGCTGGGGGTGTAGTAGAGCAAATACGACGAAAGAATGACCAGCGGCCAGCGTAACCGAATGACCGTGTTCTTTTTCGCCGC
This sequence comes from Candidatus Binatia bacterium, assembly GCA_025922795.1. The sequence goes on from JAICHC010000090.1 coordinate 6,387, forward strand.
ATTGAAGAGTCGATCGAAACTCGACCGGCGGCGTGTGGCGGGATCAACGTCACTACTTTGGGAGCCATGCATCGAGATTGATCCGAGGGTTTTTCAAATTGAACTCGAATCTCACGAAGTGCATATTACATGCCACCGTCCGGATAAGCTCAATGAACTTCATCGTGCCGCATCCTTTGTCTTACATTCTAATAGGTTAAAGAATTGGCGGAAAAAGAACTTCGGTAGATTTCAGACCGGAACGGAACAAATTTGTAGTTGCTCTCAAACGGTGAGACCCAATTGAAGATGCGGCGGCCACCACCAGAGAAAGTGGACGCGTCGTAAAAAAGGTCAGCTCCGCGCTGGCGCGCTTGCGCGCTTCTCTTGCGCCGACCGAACTGCGCGCAATATATCCGCATAGCCGGCGCAGCGGCAAAGGTTGCCGGCAAGGTATTCACGAATCTCTTCGTCCGAGGCGTGAGGATTTTCATCGAGCAGCGCCTTTGCTGAAAGCACAAAGCCAGGAGTACAGTAGGCGCACTGCAGCGCGCGCTCTTCGACAAACGCCTCCTGAATGAAGTGCAACCGCTGTCCTTCGCTGAGGCCTTCGAGTGTCGTTATCGCGCGGCCGGCAGAACGCGCCGCGAGCAGGAAACAGGAACTGACCGGATGCCCGTCCATAAGCACGGTACAGCTCCCGCACGCCCCGACACCGCAACTCTCGCGCACGCTCCAGAGCTTCAACTGATCGCGCAACACTTCCAATAAGGTGTCGGCGTCATCGATGGTCAATCTCTCATTGCTCCCGTTAATTGATAGAGTGATTTCGCGCTTCATAGAGATTCATCCTGGCAAAGAGTCTCAGACCTCCGGCTTGAGCCGCGTTGCTCGATCCGAACGTCTTGATTACTGGACTTGCTCGTGCGGCCTCCTGCTTATTTAACGGATTCGGAACGGCTTAATTGCTCCAGGGCTTGTTTTACGAACAGCCGCGCCATTCGCCGCTTATACCACTCCGTGCCGCGCAGGTCGGAGAACGGCGATATTTGCTGATCGGCAAGGTCAAGCAGCCGATCGATGACATCGCGATCGAGAATCTGGTCCTTAGTGAACGTCAATCCGTCGATCAACAACGGCCTCGCCGCCAGCCCGCCAAGCGCCACACGCAAATCTGTGCAGCGCCCGTTTTCGTTCTTTGCCAGATAGGCGGCAACACCGAGGCACGGCCAGTCGTTGGCCGACAACGTACTGTACCGCAGATAGACGGCCTGGCTGTTTGATCGTGTGAACGGCACTTTCACATCGACGATCAACTCGCCGGGCCCTAAAGCTGTTTCATACATGCCGCTAAAGAAATCCTTGAGCGCGATCGTGCGCGAGCCCTGGGGCCCCAAGGTGCTGACCTCGGAGCCGAGCACGAGCAAAGGCGGCGGTGGATCGAGACGGTAATCGGCATGAGCGAGATTCCCGCCCACTGTCGCCGTTTGCCGCACGCGCACGTTGCCGATGTAGCCGAAGGCTTGTGCCAAGCAGGGAAACGCCCGTCGAATCTCCGGCCAAGTCTCGACCTTGCGATGAGTGGCGAGCGCGCCTATCCGTATTCCGTCGGCTTCGTTTTTGATCCCGTCCAGCCCTTGGATCGACTGGAGATCGACCAGATAGGGATAGTGCAGCGCGCGCTGTTTCATCATGATAACCAGCGTCGTGCCACCGGCGAGAGCGCGGGCTTCTTCGCCATGCTTGTGCAGAAACTCGACCGCCTCCTGCAGCGATCGTGGTTGGAGCAAATCAAAGGAACGAATCGTCATTGGAATGTCTCACAGATCGCTGATTTCTTATCCTTCCGTCGCGCCAGAATCAAGCACATAGAGCCGCGAAAGGCTGCAGAGCGGCCATTAGCGCAACGGACATTTCACCGACAAGCGGACAACGCGAAGCTCAACG
>JAICHC010000091.1 GCA_025922795.1 Candidatus Binatia bacterium
GCTGAGTAAGCTCGCGATTGCCGCCGGTTACGACATAGGAAAGCGCGCCGCTCAAGGCCCCTACGCTGACCGTAATGGCTTTGATGGGCACAAACCAGAGATTTCCAACCGTCACGCCGGCTTTTTCGGTGAGATCCTCAGCCCTGAGTGGAGCGGCGCAAAGCGCAAACATTGTCCAGACCAGGGCGACCGCGACCGATTTAGCGGTGATTGTCATCGCATCATCCTCTGAAGAAGAGTTTGGATCGAATGGCATCGACCCCGTGGGTCGGGTTCCAGTAGCGGCGCACGCCAAAATAATAACAGCAAGCTTCGTTATCGAGATCGTTGTTGAAACAGCGTAGCTGCCCGTCCTGAAAGCGCACGCGCGCCAGGCACGTCCCGCCCGGAACCGACGAGGTCATGACTTCCATGACGACGCCGATGCCCCACTCGTCATAGCGTAGGTGATTGACTTCGTCGCCGACACGCAAGTAGAGCCTCTTGTCCTCGCCCAAAGACAAGGCGTGTTCGCTCCGCCGGTTAAAATGTTTCAATGTCAGGGTGACATCAGGATTGGACGGTTCGACCGGCCCGGTGCGGTTACGCTTGCGCGCTTCGATTGCCTCGCGCGAAGCACAGGAACGATCGCGCAGCGGCTCACCGCGCCTTCGTGAAGAATTACTTTTACCCACAACTCTTCCCTGATTCACGTGTTCCTTTGCGGTCTTCTTCCTTCCATGATCGCGATGATCACGAAGACATAATCACCGAAATCGACTTCAATAGTCAAGGTCTCCCAGAGTCATTTGCGAGATCCAACAAAAAAATATTCGATCCAACAGTTCGTGGTTTGAATCGGCCGAGGGTTATGAATTCTCCGTCTCGGAAGATTTCTCGCTTCGCGCGATCGGCAGGGCAACAATCGATAATCAGCGTTGCACAAAAGCGCTGACGGCATCCGCCAATTGCTCGGGGTGGTCCTGATGGATCATGTGCCCAGCGCGAGCGATGGTCGTGCGTTGGCAGTTCGGTATGGCATCGTAACGCGCCTGTTTGTCGGTCCGGCGCGTTTGGCGGCTCTCTGCGCCATCGACGATCAGCACAGGACAAGTGATCCGGCGCAAAAATTCCACAGCCTGCCCGGTGTAAAAGGGCTGTGGTGCGACGGTGCGGTGCAGCGGATCGAATTTCCAAACCCACTTGCCGCGTTCGTTCCGCTTCATGCCCGCGCGAGCCAGCTCGACAGCAAACTCTTTTTTGAGACGCGGATTGGTCTGGCGTAATTGGTCGGCGCCGGCGTCCAAGCTCGTATACTCGCGAAAGTGGCGGCGCCCCCGCTCATGCACCTCGCCGATCCAGCGCGCCATTTTGGGCGGCGCATCAGCGAACTCCAGGCCGACGGGTCCGACACCTTCGATCAGCACGAGATTGGCGACTCGCTCTGGAAACGTGCCGGAGTACAAAAATGAAATCGTACCGCCCATGGAATGGCCGATGAGATTGAAACGGGTGGAGCCGAGCGCTTTCACGACGCAATCGAGGTCGAAAACATAATCGGGAAAGTGATAGTAACCGCCCGCGCCCACCCAGCCGCTGTCGCCGTGGCCGCGGCAATCGGGCGCGACGATCCAAAGCGGCCGTTGTTTCCTCCGTAGCAGCGCCGCGACGAAGGCTTTCCAGCTGTAGGCGAAATCAAGGTAGCCGTGAACGAGCACCAGCGGTTGTCCGTCGGGCTCGCCCCACTCGAGATAGTGAATCGGCAAGCCTTGTGCGTCGATGAATTTTGCCCGGGGTTCCGACATGGAGCCGTGCTATCTCAACTCCGGTCGATCGGGACTTCGACGAAGTCGTTCTTGTCGCCGGACCAGGCAAACGCCCGAATCACCTTCACGGCTCGGTTATAAATAGAAATGACGATTTGCGCTGCGTCGGGATAGGTCGGCTCGCCAAAAGGTCGAGCGAAGGCTTTGTCTTCGTCGGAAAAATAGGCGTCGTGATCGGGATGAGAGTGATAAAAGGCCTTGAGCTTATGTCCGCTCGCTTGGGCCTGCGCGAGGACGGACTCGAGCTCCAGAGGATCCATCGCGTAAGCGATCGCCGCGGTGCGCGGATAGGTCTGGGGATCGAGCGCATGGAGTTGGTTCTGAATGTTTTCCAGTGCATGCACGCGGTCGGAATCGCCCGTGGAAAGAATCACGCCGCAACATTCGTCGGGAAACGCTTCCCGAGCGTGGCGGGAGATTTCGTTCCAGACATCTTGCGTCAGTGCAAAACTCGTGTGTTCGTCCATGGCATTCGAGCGCTTGGTTTCTATCTAGCATAACCAAGCGGCGCATTGCCATTCGAACGGCGACGTGCAGCGAGCCCAATCAGAAAAAAAACCGGGCCGGCGAAAAAATTTACGCTGATGTGGGTGACAGGATTCGGACCAATTTAAAATATTGTCGTTGAATTTTTGTAATTCTGATACGTGTCCAGCACGAGGTCGGCAAACTGATCGGAGAACTCCACATTGTTCTCGATGCGGTTTTGTACTTCGCCCGGTCCGAGATTGTAGGCAATCAGCGCGAGGTTGATGTCTTGAAATCGTTTTCGCAGGCCGTGGAGATAAAAGGTTCCCAAGCGAATATTGTGCGACGGATCGTCCAGCCATTCGGGCCGAAAGTCCGCCGGGCGCAAGCCTCGTTCGCGATGCAGCGCCTCGGCAAGATACCGGCCGGTCTCGGGCATGATTTGCATGAGGCCGCGCGCGCCCATAGGCGAGACCGCCGCGTGGTGAAAATTACTCTCGGTCTGAATAAGCGCCAATATCAGGAGCGGATCGAGTTCGTGCCTCGAGCTCTCCTGCAGAATGACCTCCGAAATGTGCCATGCGTCCGTGTCGGCGATCTCCGGTCGGCGAGATTTAACGATGGAAAAAGCTTTGACGAGTTGTTGCCGCGGGCGCGGCCGTTCGACTGTCACAGCGGCATTGTCCTCTTCCGAATGGGCCGTCTTCTCGATCGGAACCGAGATCTGATCGACGGACCATAACGCCGGAGTAAATAGCGCGACGAGAAGGAAGAGCTTCGTGCAGTTGGCGCCGCAGATTGAAGTACGAGCGAGCGTTTTTTTAAGACGTGTCTCCATACTTTTCACCTGGATGAATGTCTTGGAATCGTCGGGCGGCTTGAAAACTTTAGCCTTGGTACCAGACACTCGGAATCTTGTCAACGAAATCGTGAAAAAAAATCACAAGACCGCACGACTGAAGGGGACTTTGCGGCGAAGATTTGATTTTTTGCGCACTGGACGGCAAGGGGTCACGCGATTTCGGAAAACTCGTCGATATTTTCCGCGAGAAAGAGCGGAAGGAATGAACTGGATCATTCCCTCCGCGACTCTCAACTTTTACAAATCGGGATTAGCGACCGGTGCGAGAGAGAGAGAGCACCCAACCATGCATGCGGCTTTTGGCGTTTTGAATGTCTTTGTCAGTGAACCATTTTTTGAGATCGATCTTATCGACCGGATAGACCGGACGCATGAAATCGTTCTCGTAACCGAACGGAACCGTAGCATCGATGCCCATGCCGCCTTCGAAATTGGTGTTCGAAGCGGTCCATTCGCGCTCGCCGGCGGTCATGCGTTCGGCGGGCATGAACGTCTGGCCGCGGCCGCCCGGCAACGGATTGATGATATCGGTCTTTGGATTGACCCGAGTGGTGAGATTCCAAATGATGTCGTCCATGTCATACGGATCGGTGTCTTCGCTGACCGCGATGACGAGGCGCGAGCCTTGCGAGGTCGCAAGAATCGCGGCCATGAAGTTGCGCTGCCACCCTTCTTCGATGCGATTGCGTTTCTTGACCTGGATGATCGCGCCGCCCCAGTCAGTCATGCAGTAAGGGATGTTGACGTCCATGATCAATCCCGGCTGCATTCGTTCGCACAGCTCGAACATCGCGGCTTCGCGCACGGTGGTATCGATGTTGTGATCGTCGAGAGTGTGAACGCCGAGCGGAAAGATGATCGGCTTGCTGTCGCGCTTGCGCGTCGTGACAGCGGTGACGTGGAAGGTGGGCGCCTTGTAGGCTTTGCCCATGTAGCCGGCCCACTCCGGATGGAAATGGAAGCGGCCTTGAACGCCGGCCTTTTCCGATTCAGCCGTCTCAAAACGGCGATCGCGCGGATTGACATACCCTTCCAAAACAACTTCGGCATCGGCCAACGCCATGGCGTCGACCGTGCGCGCTTTGACCAAACGCATGGGCGCGCCCTGCACCGCGCCGGCCATGCCGACTTCATCGCAGCCTTGCGGCAGGATGACATAGTCGAAACCGGCGCCGGCCAGCAGGGATCCCGCCGGCGGCAAGCCGAAATTCATCGTGATCGGAACCATCTTGTTGTCTTTGTAATATTTGCTCACCACCTGCCACATGTGCGAGCCGGGCGAAATCTGGAATGTGCCGACGTTGCCCCAGCGGAAATTCATGCGATTATAGCCGAGGTCGGTGCCGCCGTTGAAATATTCGCCGGAAATGAGCCGGTTGCCCGAGCCGACGGTCAACTCAGGTTCGATATCGGTATGGCGGATCGGGATCACGAATTCGCTGGCTTCCGCCGGCTTTTCGTAGACTTCCTCTTGTACGGGGGCGCTTTTCTGATCGATCACGATTGGCGGAATCGGATGGGTAATGGCGTAGGCGAGTTTTCTCGTGCGGTCGGCATGATCTTTCCAACCGAACATCTTGTTGATGACGTCCATGTCGCCAAACAAGTTGGTGATCGCGCGATGATGCGGCTTGCCCTTGATGTTGTTGAACAGGATCGGACAGCCGCCGTCCAGACGCTTTTGGATCCCGGTGATTTCCAGGTCGGGGTCAACTTCTTTATCGGTGATCAGAATGTCCCCTTCCTTTTTCATCCATTCGATCGCGCCGCGCAGGTCTTTAACCTCATCCGGCGCCGCGCCATCTCGCTTCGCATTTGCCATTGCGTCCCTCCAGGATAAATTTACGTCGTCGACTCAGATTCACAGGGTTCGTACGAATCACTTCAGTAAAGCGCTGTCTTGCACGAAAAAACATGAATTCTTTGGACCCGCCGGATAATGATCAGGGAGAGAATTCTCAGATTTAGGATGCCTGGACGGTTTTAACGCTTATACGACATTTTTAATGAAGTCAACGAACGCTCCATCGAGTTCGTCCGTCATTGCGTCGCCGCCAACCCGCGCTTTACAGTTAACATAGGGCTTGCTATCACTACTTGGATTTATTGTTCCTGAGTCCGGGAGAACTTATGACGGATCGTGCGCAGCGTTCCACTCAAGATTGGCTGCTTCTTGTTGGTCTCTTCTGTTTCTTCTTTTCCGGCGCGGCCGGTTTGATCTACCAGGTCGTGTGGACTCGCATGCTCACACAGATTTTCGGCAATACCACCTATGCGATCGCCACTGTATTGTCGGCGTTTATGGCGGGGCTGGCGATCGGTAGCTACGTCTTCGGTCGGATCGCCGACCGCGGCAAAAACGACTTTCTCCTCTACGGTATTCTCGAAGCGGGCGTCGGCGTGTACGGTTTTCTCGTGCCCTGGTTCTTTCTCGCGGCACAAAAAGCCTATGGCCCGATTTTCGTCCTCAATGAATCCTATCCGTTTCTCTTCAATTTGGTGCTGTTTTTTCTTTCCTTCATCCTGTTGGTCTTTCCCACGTTATTGATGGGCGCGACGTTGCCCGTGCTCAGCCGGTTTTTTGTCCGCAGCTTTGCCCAATTTGGCCGCCGCGTGGGTGATCTCTACGCCACCAACACCCTCGGCGCGGTGATCGGCTGCGCTGCGGCTGGATTCTACTTGATCCCGACCTTCGGCATGCGCACGACAGTGTTCATCGCCGCCGCCGTCAACATGATCATCGCCGCGCTGATTCTTATGGTCGATCGCCTGCGTGACAAGACTCCCGTGTCGATCGCCGCCGAACCGGTCGCCGAGGAAATCTCGGTCTCCGATGCGCGGAGCGCGTCGACATTAGGCTGGGTGGTCCTGGTTTCGTTCGCGCTGTCGGGTTTTGCCTCGCTTGTGTACGAAAACGCCTGGACGCGCTCGCTCACTCTGGTGATCGGCAGCTCGATTTATTCGTTTTCGACCATGTTGGTGACGTTTCTTATCGGGCTCGCTCTCGGCGGTTTCATTTACGCCCGTTTCCTCGGCGAGCGCGAAGCGCGCTTGAGCACGTTCGGCCTGATCGAGCTGTGGGTCGGCCTGGCGGCGCTCGCAACCATTCCGCTGTTCGAGCAACTGCCGTTGATTTTCCTCCGTTTGCTGCACGGCTTTGGCGATACGTTTACGGTTTTTTTATACCTGCAGATTTTCCTGTCCGCGTTGGTCATGTTCGTGCCGACGGTTCTCTTGGGCATGACCTTTCCTTTGGTGGCGCGCCTGTTTACCCAGAGCCTGTATCGCGTCGGCAGCGGCGTTGGCAGTTCCTACGCGGCCAATACGGTGGGCGCGGTGGCGGGCGCGTTTGCCGGCGGATTTATCCTGATTCCCAATCTCGGCGTCCAGAATACGATCTTTTTTGCCGTGGTGATGAATCTGTTGATCGGCGCCGGGCTGATCCTCAGCGACGCCAGGCTTTCCTTGATTCCGCGCTACGGCCTCGGCATGGCCGTGCTGGTTTTGACCGTCGTTGCGCCGCTCAAAGTGCGCCGCTGGGATCCGCATATTCTCACCAGCGGCGTGACGATTTACGCCGACCGCTACGAGTCGCTACCGACCAACTCTTTACGCATCGAGGAAATGAAGCGCGATGATATCCTCTATTACCGCGAGGGATTGACGTCCACCGTGAGCGTGCATCAGATCCCCGACAGCGAATACCGCTACTTCAAGTCCAACGGCAAGATCGATGGTTCCTACGGCGACGCGCTGAGCCAGCTGATGACCAGTTACTTGGCGATGTTGCTGCACCCGACGGCGGAGCGCGCGCTGACCATCGGACTCGGTAGCGGCATGTCGGCCAAGGCATTGGTCACGTTCGATTCGTTAAAGGAAATCGAAGTCATCGAAATCGAGCCGGCGATGATCGACGCCAGCAAGTATTTCGAGAGGACGTCGGTGCCAGCCGAAAGCTTGCCGGCCGAAGTGACTTTCCCGACGAACGAAGGTGAGAGCCGGATCTGGTACGACCCGGCCGAAAAGCGCCTGTACTATAAAGGCGTGATGGATTCACAAGCGCGCACCGAGCTGATGAACCGATCGAAGGATCCGGACTACCGGGGTGCCATCGACCGGCTCTACCGCAACGCGCGCCATTCGCGCAGTGCGGGTTTGCATCAGGACAAACGGGTGCGGATCATTCCGACCGACGGGCGCAACTATATACTCGCGACCCCCAAGTACTACGACGTGATTACGGCTGAACCATCCAATCCGTGGATTGCCGGTATCGCCAACCTCTATACCCGCGAGTTTTACCAAGTCATCAAGTCCAAAATTAAAGACGATGGGATCTTCGCCCAATGGTTTCACAATTACTCCATGTCGCCGGATGATTTTCGCATGGTCTTTCGCACCTTCGTCGAAGCCTTTCCGCACGTTTCGCTGTGGAGCATGAAGGAAAGCGACTTTCTTTTGATCGGCAGTAAAAAGGAGCAGGTTTTCAACTACCCGGCGGTGAAAAAGATCTACGACAACAACCCGGTGTTGCAGTCGGATCTCGAATATCTTGGCCTCTCTGATGTTTACGCGGTCCAGGGTTTTTACCGGATGAACCGGGAAGGGTTCTTGGAGTTCTCCAAAGGCGCATCGATCAACACCGATGACGGGGCCGAGCTGGAGTTCTCGGCGCCGAAAAATTTGCGCCGGGCGACGACCGAGCTGAACCGTAAGCTCATGGCGCCGTTCCTGGTCGAGACTCCGCCCTGGCTGAAAACCAAGCCGCTGCCCGTGCCCGAGGCGATGCATCACTTCTACATGGCGCAGGCTTACGCGGCGAGCCTGGCGCGCAATCGCGCGCTGGTCGAAGTTGACGAGGCCATCAAGCTCGATGCCAAGAATCCCCAGTTTCATCTGCTAAAAATGCGCCTCTTGCTCGAGCAGGACAGGAGCGCCGACGGTGCCAAGGAAGCTTTTGCGGCGCTCCAAAGCGGCGAGGAGTATATTCCGGACGTATTGGGAATGAGCGATGAGTTCTATTTACCCGAAGCGCAGGCGGTTTATAGAAAAGTCATTGAGATGGGTAACAAGGACGTGTTGCCCTATCTCGGCTTGGGTAACATCGCTCTGCAC
>JAICHC010000092.1 GCA_025922795.1 Candidatus Binatia bacterium
ACAAGAACGACGCGGCGCGGGTAAGCGGCAACTAGCAGAAGCCTCGACTTCTTTGAATCGTTTGTTCTGAGTCGACGCTAGCGGCTCCGATCCATAATTTTGAAATTGGTGTTCTTGCGGTTGCACGCAGGTTTCGCGTGAGCGCTTTCTATTGTTAGGAGAAGAATTGCAGATGGGAAAACCAACCGGCTTTATGGAATATGAGCGCGAGCTGCCGCACGATCGTTCGACGCTGGAGCGAGTGAACGATTGGAATGAGTTTCACGAACACTTCGCCGAAGGCAAGCTGCGCAATCAGGGCGCGCGCTGCATGGATTGCGGCATTCCGTTCTGCCACACCGGCCAGTTGATCAGCGGCATGGCGTCCGGCTGTCCGGTCAATAATCTCATTCCGGAATGGAACGACCTCGTATACCGTGGCCTCTGGAAAGAAGCTCTCGAGCGCTTGCACAAGACCAACAACTTCCCCGAGTTCACCGGACGGGTATGTCCGGCGCCCTGTGAAGGCTCCTGCGTGCTCGGTCTCAACGAGGCGCCGGTGACGATCAAAAACATCGAGGCCGCAATCATCGACAACGGGTTCGCTCAAGGGTGGGTAACTGCCGAAGCGCCGGAAAAGCGCACCGGCAAGAAGGTCGCCGTGATCGGCTCGGGTCCCGCCGGTCTCGGCTGCGCGGCGCAGCTCAATCGTGCCGGTCATCTAGTCACCGTCTACGAGCGTGCCGATCGCATCGGCGGGCTGCTCATGTACGGTATTCCGAACATGAAGCTCGATAAACAAATCGTCCAACGGCGGGTCGATTTGATGGCCGAAGAAGGCATTCGTTTCGTCACCAATGCGCACGTCGGCGTAGACCTGGCGGCGACGAAGTTAAAAAAGGAGTACGATGCGATCATTGTCTGCACCGGGGCGACCAAAGCGCGCGACTTGCCGATCCCGGGACGCGAGTTGAAGGGCATTTACATGGCGATGGAATTCCTCCGCGCCAACACCAAGAGTCTGCTCGACTCGGCGCACGAAGACGGCGCTTTCATTTTCGCCAAAGATAAGCATGTGATCGTCATCGGTGGCGGCGACACCGGCACGGACTGCGTAGGTACGGCGATGCGCCACGGCTGCAAGACTTTAACCCAACTCGAAATTCTGCCGCGCCCGCCCGATACTCGGCAACCGGACAACCCGTGGCCGGAATGGCCCAAAGTCTACAAGCTTGACTACGGACAGGAGGAAGCGGCGGCCCGCTTCGGCGCCGATCCGCGCATCTATCTAACCACCGGAGAGAAGTTTGTCGGCGACGAACAGGGCAACGTCAAAGAGCTCCATATCTACGATGTCGAGTGGTCCAAGAACGAGCAGGGTGCTTTCATTCCCCAGCGCGTGCCGAAATCGGAGAAAATACTGCAGGCCGACCTAGTGTTGCTGGCGATGGGATTTCTCGGCCCGGAGGACGCGGTGCTTTCGCAACTGGGAATTGAGCGCGATCCGCGCTCCAACGCGCAAGCGGAATACGGTCAGTTCGCGACTAGCGTGCCCGGAGTCTTCGCCGCCGGCGATTGCCGCCGCGGCCAGAGCTTGGTGGTATGGGCGATCAACGAGGGCCGCGGCGCTGCCCGGGAGTGCGATCGCTTTCTCATGGGTAAAACGGACCTGCCGTAAGACTTCGACACCTGCCTCTATGGCTCCAGCGCTCGCGGCAATCTTGACGGCTGTTTGTGCCGATTTGCCCGTGACAGCGGCCGAATGATTGCGATGGGTTCGGCGTTTTTGGGTCGCGCGGAAATCGGCGCCCGGATTTGATAGCGCCTCTTGGGTGCCTTTCCTGACTGTCACGTTGCCACAAATGTCAGAATCGTTACAAATTCTGTGCGACATTACGCTCTTTTCAGGGAAGCTTTTGCCCATTCTGGATATGGCATTATCGTTGCTCTCATGGTGCGCAGAGGAGTGGAGTCGAGAACCGACTCCTTTCATACTCGCCTGAAAAAGCCGAACTCTCTGCGAGGGGAGGGCGGAAAGCCACGGGTCACCAAGCGGATGGCCTATTTGCCGAGACTGGGGTGACCGCCGAGCCGCCGAAAGCGAAACGATTTCTAGTCAGCGCGTCGCCTTGGAGGCAGACCATGAGACAAAACACCGCGAAGAGTCAAACAGCCAACGGAGACGACAGTCGCACAATGGCCAAGCCAAGCGCGGCTGAGGGAAGCGATTGTCAAGGGTTCGCGCATCAGCTGCGCGCGCTCGGACAGGCGCTTGAAAAATTCAGTTTTTCGACCTTTGACCTTGAGATCAGAAGCGGAACCTATCTGGTAAGGGGACAAGCGGTTTCCAGCGGGAATGTAAAGTTTTCATTTTCTCGATTTGTCCGCGAATTGCTCCACGGTACAATGGTCCGACCCATCGTTACGTGCTCGGAGGGACAGGTTGATTTGCGCTTCTCGCCCGACGAGATCGAGTGCTTCGATGTGCGCGGGAAAATCAAGCGCCGGGACCCCAACAAAATGCCGGACCCTTACAGTATTTCGCAAATACTGCGCGGCGCCGGCTCATACTTGGACAACCGAGACGTCACCACCTTGATAGGGATTTCATTGAAGGGGAAATGGGTTACGGTTAATTACCAAACTACCGAAGGGCGTCTGGAGCAAGCACAGCAGGATCTCGAGTACTTTTATGATTACTGGGTGAAGATGTACTTACGACGAAGCAATCGCGCCAAAGCGCTGCCCATGAGCGATCCCACTCTGTTCGTCACCTGGGAAGGTATGCGTCGCGCGCATCGGATTTCCAACGTTCCGGGCTAAATTCACGGCTTGAGTGATTGTTACTGGTAGAACCGACGCAACGGCAAAGGGAGACGGCTGCCTAGCGCGGGTTGTTTTGCTGCTGGCGCAGGCGATCTAAATCTTGCTGAGTTTGATTGCGGCGGATTTGGTCCTGCAGCGCATCGATTCGCTGACGCCGCTGCAAACTTTCGATCTGCTGCTGCTGGCGTAACGGATCGGTCTCGCGCTGGATGCGATTTATCTGCTGCTCGGTTTGCAGGCGCTGGAGTTGTTGATCGTTCCGTTGCTGATCGAGCCGGCGCTGCGTTTCCGTCGCTTCTAGCTGCTGCGGCCGCGATGGCTCGGTGTTCTCCTGTTTGGTCTGATCCAATTGGCGCTGTAACTGACTCGAACCTTGCTCACGTTTGAGATTTTCGATTTGCTCCCGGCGCCGAAGCTCCTTCACCTTGTCTTCCCTCCGCGCTTTGGTTTGTTCTTGTAGGATTTCTTCAAGTTGATCCGCTGCGCCCCAGGCCATGGGCTTGGCCTGCAATACCACGAAAAGCAACAAAACAACGACCGCTAGACGTTTGAATCTTTTAATCATCTATTTCGAGTTTAGCACATATTTAAAGACGTTTAAGCGCCTGATCTGTGCTCTCCTTCCCCGGGCCAGGTCGATTTGATAGGAGTAAGGCATCCAATTTTAGAGAGGAACAGACCGATGGGGTACATGCTCGAGGGTACATGGAAAAACGACGACCGGATTCCCGCCGATGCCCGCGGTCATTTTCAGCGCGCCGATTCGCAGTTCCGCCATTGGATCACGGCCGACGGCAGCCCCGGCCCATCCGGAAGCGGCGGTTTCAAGGCTGAGCCGGGGCGCTACCACCTATTCGTCTCCTATTCTTGTCCGTGGGCGCATCGGACGATCATTTTTCGCAAGTTAAAAAGACTCGAGAACGTGATTTCCATGTCGCTCGCCGACAAGCCCAAGACCGAAGGCTGGTCTTATTCGAACGGGATCGATGATTTGCGGCCGGGGGACGACGGCGTGTTTCGCCTTTATCAGGTTTATGCCGCGGCCGATTCGCGCTACAGCGGCAAGGTGACGGTGCCTACCTTATGGGATCGCGAGCGGCGAACGATTGTGAACAACGAGTCGTCCGAGATCATCCGCATGTTTAATTCCGGATTTGGCGCGCACACGGACGCCGGTTACGACTTTTACCCGGAAGATCTCCGCGCCGAAATCGACCGCATCAACGACATTGTTTACAGCCAATTCAACAACGGCGTCTACCGCGCCGGTTTCGCCCGCAGTCAGGAGGCTTATGAAGAAGCGGCGAGTAAAATATTTATTTGCCTCGATTTGATGGAGCAGTTATTGAACGAGCGGCGCTATCTGGCGGGGGAGCGGATTACAGAATCCGACTGGCGCGCATTCCCCACGCTATTGCGCTTCGATTTAGTCTATTACAGCCATTTCAAGTGCAACCTGCGGCGCATCCAAGATTATCCCAATCTGACAAATTACCTGCGCGAGCTCTATCAGTGGCCGGGAATCAAAGAAACGCTGGATCTGGAGAAGATCAAGGCCGGTTACTATAGCCAGCTTACCGTGAATCCGACGGGGATCGTTCCGATCGGACCGATTCTGGACCATCTGGAATTACCACACGATCGAAACCGCCTGCGGGCCGCGGCTCATTAGCCGTGAAGCTAGGCAAAAGCGGCAAGCACAGATCGGAATTCACCACATAGAGCGCAAAGGTCACAAGTGCCGTGAATGAAATCAAAAAATGTGGTTTTGATGCGACACAAGGTGGACTCAAGTTATCATTCAGCTTTTATCAAGCGAGACTTTAAGGACGATTATGGCCGTTAGATTTCTGCAAGATTATCGAGCATTGGATCTGACCGGTTTGAGCGGCCAAATGTGCGGACGCGTGCTCGCCGACTTGGGCATGGAAGTGATCAAGATCGAACCTCCGGGCGGCGATCCGGTACGGAATCTGCCGCCATTCATCGAGTCAGCGACCGGCAAGCGACTGAGCACGACCTTCGCGCATCTGAACGCCGGTAAGGCGAGCAAGGTGCTCGATATCGAAAAAGAACCGGACCGCGCGGACTTTAGCCGACTGGTCAAGGACGCTGACGTGGTGCTGGAAAGTTTTCAGCCGGGCGAGTTGGAGTCGAAAAGGCTGGGTTACGATGATCTGGCGGCGATCAATCCCGGCATTGTCATGGGTTCGATCACCGCATTCGGCCAGACCGGACCCAAAAGGAATTTCGCTTACAACGATCTTGTCGCGCTGGCGCAGAGTGGATTCTTATATATCGCCGGCGATCCCTCAATGCCGCCGGTGCGGCCGCCGGAGACGCAAGCGTATTACTTCGCGAGCTTATTTGCCGCAGCGGGCGTGCTGGCGGCGCTCTATCGGCGCGAGCGCACCGGGCGCGGCGATCACGTCGACGCGTCGATGCAGGAGACTCTCGCGACCCAGGAGCACATCATTCGGCTATGGGCTAATGAAAAGCAGATCGCAAAGCGCGCCGGCAGCCAGCATGGCTCGGTCGCCCCGGCCAAAATTTTCCCGAGCCGCGACGGCTTCGTCTATCTTTACGTGACGCGGCAGCATTGGAAATTGTTTCTCACCGTCTGGAAAGATCATCCAACGGTCTTCGACGCGCCCGACTGGCTCAACAATCTCTACCGCCGCGCCCACGCCGATGAGCTGAATCCCGCGGTGGAAGCGTTCGTTCGTCAATTCACCATGGCTGAAATCACCGAGTTGTTGCAGGCCAAAGGCATTCCTTGCGTGCCGGTGAATACGCCTCTGGGTTTTGCCAACGACGAGCATGTGCAAGAACGCGGCTTCATGATGCCCGTCGAGCACGCCGGTTTCGGTAAGACAACACAACCGGCAATGCCGTTCGTGATCGACGGCGCGCGTGTTCCGGTCGGCAGTGTTCCGATCTTGGATAGCTGGCGCTCCCCCTCTACCGCCACTGGGGAGAGAAGAGAAGTGGCCGATGGGCAAAGGACAGGTGTAAACAGCGGCACGCAGAACCTAGCGCACGCGCGAGCGACGGCCGCCGCGGGAAGCGGCAACGGTCCGCTCGACGGCATGCGCATCGTGAGCTTCGATCATGTGCTCGCCGGGCCGTATGGCACGACGATCTTAGCCGAGCTTGGCGCCGACGTGATCAAAGTCGAATCGAGCAAGGGCGGCATGGACCCGTTTCGTTTCTTCGGCAGCGGCGAAGATCCCAATGTCTCGCCGCGCTTTCTCGAGTTCAACCGCAACAAGCGTTCATTCACGGTCAATCTTAAACATCCGAAGGGCCAGTCGGTGCTGCACGACCTGGTCGCCAAGGCCGATGCCGTGCTCGATAACTACAGTGTCGATGTCGTCGGGCGCATCGGTCTAGCCTACGATCAATTGTGTAAAGTCAAGCCGGATATCATCAACCTGCGCATGCCCGGACTGGGCACCACCGGGCCAAAGCGGCACTTCTCGACCGTGGGTGTGAATATTACGGCGTTCACAGGTCTGACTTATTTATGGAATCATTCGGGCGTGACTCATCCGCCGATCGGGGCGCAGACGGTTTTTCCTGATTACGTCTCGGGCGTGCTGTGCGCGATCATCATTATCTCCGGCGTGTTGCACCGCGATCGCCGTAAAAAGGGTGCTTTTGTTGACCTGGCGCAAGCGGAGGCGACGGCGTTCATGATCGGCGCGAGCCTGATGGAAGCGGTTACAAGCGGCAAAGATCCCCAACCGATCGGCAATACGTCGCCGACGGCGGCGCCGCATGATTGCTACCCGTGCAAGGGCGAGGATCGCTGGTGTGTGATCGCGGTCGAAAACGAACAGCAATGGGCCGCGCTAGCGGCTCTCTTGGGATCCGAGGTCGATCGAGATGCGCGCTTTAGCACGATGAACGACCGACTGCGGCATCGCCGCGAGCTCAACGCCGTCATTTCGCGCTGGACTCGAGACCAGGATGCTTTTGAGATGATGAATCGTTTACAGCACGTGGGTGTTCCGGCCGGCGTCGTTCAAACCGGCGAGGATCTGAACAACGATCCGCAGCTTAAAGCGCGCGGCTTCATCGTCGAAGTGAATAATCCGCGTCTTGGGCGCGTCGTGTTGCCCAATTTCCCGCTGCAATTTACCAATTCTAATCTGACTCGGCGCTGGGAATTTCCGGTGCTGGGACGCGATACCGAGGCGGTCCTGCGCGACGTCGTCGGGTACAGCGAAGCGACCATCGCCGCACACCGGAACGACGGCGTGTTGGAGTAAATCGATTGGAGTGATGGAGTAATGCGCTTGAAGAAATCCCCCTCTTTCCCATTTTTTAAAGGGGATAAGCAAATACGATGTACAGTCAGGAGCAGATGAATGACAAGCTTAGAACCAATTCGACTATAGCAACTCCCAGATCTGCTTAAAGACCCAAATTCCAGCAAGCACGATTCCGCCTAGCAGCAGAAGAAGTCCGAGGATCAAGGCGATGACGAATAGCCAATCAGTAAATACGGCCCGGTTGGTTTGCCTGCCGAGAGAGCGCTGAAGCAGCTCGACATTTCTGACATTGCTGCGAAACCAGATCGATAGGATGTCGCCGAAAATCGGAATTGCTCCGAGAATCGTGTTGAATGCGATGTTCATTCCCATGCGAGCGAGCACAGCCTTTGGGACCCCCAGTTGAGCGGCTACGACCAGGATCAATGAGCCGGTTGCGTTGGCTAAAAGATCGCCGATCCCAGGAATCAAACCGATCAGCGGATCTAATCCGATCCGAATCGATGTGCCGGGAATCGTGAAGCGTTGGTCCAGAAGATCGGCGAGAAATTTCGCCAACCAGAGGCGGTCCACATCATGATCAGGCGCCGCGCGTGTGCTCATTGGGCGGGGCATATTGCGTGCCATAACTATCCTCCCGATTGTCGCTGCCGCGTTGTTTTCGCGCGGGCGCGCGTACCGGTGTTTAGGCTCTGTGCCGGCATCGCTCGATCGCCATAAAATGATTCCAGCTTTGCTCGGCCCTTTTCTGTGAGCAACGGAGCCCAGAGATCGCCGACCTTTTTGATGCGCTGGCGCATGTTGTCCATGCGGAAGTCTTCGATCCGAACTCCCTGTTCCAGCTCTTTCCAGGTGATCGGAGCGGAAACCGTTGCTTTCGGTTGAGGACGTACCGAGTAGACCGAGGCGAGCGTCCGGCCCCACGCATTTTGATTGTAATCCACCAGCACGCGATGTCGCGGCCGTTTGGCAACACGATATTCGGCCGTGAGCAAATCCGGCCGCAGAGCCGCCAGACTCGTGGCAAACTGTTTGGAAAACTTCCAAACCTCTTTTTGCGTCGGACCGCGCACGATCGGTACGTAGACATGAAAGCCCCTAGAGCCGGTGGTCTTGATGAGCGCCGGCAATTTGAGCTCAGTTAACGCTTGATGGACCACTTTCGC
>JAICHC010000093.1 GCA_025922795.1 Candidatus Binatia bacterium
CAGATATTCGTGAATGCCGATCAGCGCGAAGGCCCAGGCCCGCGGACTGGTCGTCGTGAGAATCGCGGGCAATGCTTGCTCGAATAACCGTCCCGCCATGTTCTGGAGCCCTGAGGTATTTGAACGGCCCAACAGCGTGCCCAATGCCCACAAAGTGCGTCCATGGCTATCGTCTGAACCACTCGCCTCCAACCAATTGCGCTGGTAATCCATAAAATTGCGAAAGCGTTTGGTCTCGCGGTTGAAGGCGTAGCAGATGAAAGCGAGATAACGCGACGCCATCTCGGAGACCTCGGAGTGACCTAGTTCATCCGCTAAGACACTTACCATCAGCGCTCTGGCGTTGTCGTCGATGGTGTAACCTTCTCGATAGTTAGGCAATGTGAAAAACGCGTGCTGCAACATGCCGGTATCATCGGTCATGCGCCGCAAGTGATCCAGTTTGAGCGGCGGCAGTTCGGCCGGCCGCTTGTCGAGCGGCTTGACGGCGAAAGCACTGGGCGTAAAACTGCGACGTTCGGCTCTCGCGCGGGCAAAACTCTCCAGGTAGCGGCGCGCGACCTGCGGCCAGATCATCTCGCGTCCAAACATATAGGCGCGCTTGCGCATGGCGTGGCGCTTGGCTTCGTTGTCCAATAGGTCGATGACTTGGGCGGCCAACGCCGCCGGATCGCGGAACGGCACCAGCGCGCCGCGTTCGTCAGCGAGCATCTCTTCAGCGTACCAATAAGGCGTCGAGATGATGGCCTTACCCGCGCCGAGCGTATAGGCCAGCGTGCCCGAGACGATCTGCGCCGGGTTTTGATAGGGCGTGATATAGATATCGGCCGCGCCGATGAACTCGACGAGTTCTTCCAAAGTGACGAACTGATTATAAAAAATGACCTGACCTTCGACGGCTTTTTCCTGCGCGAGCCACTGCAAGGACAAACGATAGGTTTCACCGTCCTGCTGCTTGACGTGTGGATGGGTTGCGCCGACGATGAAATACACGACGTTGGGATGCTTGGCGAGTATCGCCGGCAAAGCCGCGATAACATTTTCGATTCCTTTGTTCGCCGACAGCAAGCCGAAACTGAGCAAGACAATTTTACCTTCGACACCGAACAGATCTTTATGAAAGCCCGGGTCGACAAAGGATAGATCGGGAATTCCATGCGGAATCAGATCGATCTTCGCCGCTGAGACGCGATAGACCTCGCGCAAGAATGCCGCGCCCCGTTCGCTCATGACGACGACCCGATCCGATAGCGCCGCCACTTCCTCCAAAACTCTGCGCTGGTGCGGATCCGGTTCGCGCAGAATCGTGTGCAGCGTTGTGACGATGGGCATGCGCAATTCACGCAGCAACGCCAAAATATGACTGCCCGCCCGGCCGCCGAAGATGCCGTACTCAAACTGCAGGGACACGAGATCGACGCTATTGATATTCAAGAAATCAGCGGCGCGCCGGTAAGAGTCGATGTCCTTCTCGACCAGTTCGAAACGCACTTTGGGAGGGTACGCATAGCCGGATTCGATGTCGTTTACCGGCACGGCGATGCAGGTTGCGCCAGGGTGTTCGGCGGCGACTGCTTCACACAGATCTGTCGTGAAGGTCGCAATACCGCATTGGCGCGGCAGGTAGTTACCGATAAAGGCAATGCGATCGTTAGCCAATTTGTTCGAATGCCGGTCCATAATATCTCCTTTCGCCACCGCCCCCTTTTGTTCGTTATTTCCGAGTAAAAATGCAAAGAGGCGGTACCCACAGGGACCGCCTCTTTAAAAACCCGGTCAAACTGGACCGAGCATGCGCTAATTGGACTTTGGGATGCCAACTGTTACATCGACTATGAACTATATCAGAGTTGGAGAATAAAGATACCCCGCCTTTGGATTTAAATTTGAATTTAGAATAGTAGTGTCCGATCGTTGAAGGTTAAGAGAGTTACTTTACTGGTGAATTCGTCGCATTCTCCTGGTCAACGTTTTTGGGTCGTATAACGATCACGCGAGCGGAAAATCGCCGACGAGCATACAAGCTTACCCGCCTGGCAACCATCTAGCGGAGCACTGCGAAAGTGATAGACTTCCGACAGCTAAAACCGGATGAGCCGCGGTCACGAAGAGGATACACCATGAAGCTTGGACTATTTGCTCTGATATTGTTGGTCGCCGGCTGTGCTCCCGCCCAAACCCCTTACCGGTCCGGACCGGCACCATACGGCGGCAGCACCGGGGCCGAAACCGGCGGCGGGGGCGTCACCAGCCAGACCACACCTCCGAACAGCTATGGCAAGGACGCCGTCGATTGCGAGCGCAAGGCTGCGCTCGCAGGCATCGGCAGCAAGGGCGAGGCTTTCTCTAGCTGCATGAGAGCACGAGGACACACGCCGGGACGGTAGGCAAAACCGCGCTTTCAAATGAGCGAGCAGAAGCTTCGGGTAAGACATTTTTGCTGGTAATCCAGTCACCCATTTCCGCGGTGTTGAGTTAGATAAAGAAGCGTTCTAACCTCGTGACAACAACCCTAAAAAGATCTGTCATCTCCGAACCCTTCGATAAACAAACTCAGGGTAACTCCGTGAGAGATTTTGATGGACGCGTCGATCACGCTACGTGGAACGCTGCACGCCGTTTTCGGCGTAGCGCTCGTGCAATCTGATCGGATCGGACTTTCTGCGCAGCCGCAGATTGAGCATCTCCACGAACACGGAAAATCCCATCGCAAAATAGATGTAGCCTTTGGGAATGTGCACGTCGAAGCCTTCGACGATCAAGGTGAGTCCGATCAGCAACAGGAAACTCAACGCGAGCATCTTGACCGTCGGATGGCGCTGAACAAAGCTGCCCACCGGGCCGGCGAACACCATCATAAAGACGATTGCCACGACGACCGCAGCGATCATGATCTCGATCTGCTCGACCATACCGATGGCAGTAATCACCGAATCCAGCGAGAAAACCGCGTCGAGTAAAAAAATCTGCACGATGACGCTGGTAAAAGTCGCCTTGACCTGTGCCGATGCGTGGCCGCGCTCGCCTTCGAGATTTTCGTGAATCTCGAAGGTCGCCTTAGCAAGCAGAAACAGCCCGCCGAGGATCAAAATCAGATCGCGCCCGGAAATTTCCTCTTGCCAAATAGTGAAGAGTGGCGCGGTCAATGCGATCACCCACGAGAGCGAAAATAACAAAATGATTCGCATCACCAGCGCCAAAGCCAGACCGACGATGCGCGCGCGATTTTGCTGTCCGGCCGGCAACTTCCCCGCCAGGATCGAGATAAAGATAATATTGTCCACGCCCAGGACGATCTCCAGGGCGACCAGAGTTATAAACGCAATCCACGCCTGTGGGTCAGCAATCCAGTCCATAGACTCACACCTCCGCAACCGATATTGCCACGCAGCCTATCTGCTTATAATTTACGCGAACTAGCCGTATTGGTAAATGCACGATGACAACCACCCAATCCGTCGGCACAAAAGTTGAATTTTTCGCCCAGGGCACAAACGGCACAAGAGAGCCAGGACATTTCGCCGCTCGACCTGGTCTTGACAACCCGCGCAAACGCGATATTTTTCGCCCCCGGTAGTATTTCAACTAAGGAGCGGAAAGGAGGTGAGATTTATGTTAAAGGGACTTCTAGTTTTTTTTGCAGTCGGGGTCTTTACCTTGGTCCTGACCGGTTCCCTCGTCGCCGAGGAAGTAAAGGGCAAGATCACCAAAGTGGGCGAAGAAGGGCGCGAGATTACGGTCAAAGCTAAGGACGGCAAAGAGGTCAGTGTTAAGATCAGCGGCAGCCGCACCACCATCGACGGTGTCAAGAACCGAGCTGCTTTTAAAGAGGGGCAGAACGTCACGGTGGATCATGAGAAGGGCGAAGCCAAGAAAGTCATGGTGACCAAATAGCGGCAAAGGTTTGACCAGCGCTGGTGGGGCGCGGCTGGCGGCGCCCCACTCAGCCTTCTTCCCTCTTTACAGCCGTGGCTACTCTCATCAACGCCTTTCCACTCGCACCGACGAACAACGATCGCCAGTGCATTGGAGCGCTAAATTCCTGTGCCGGGAGTCGGTCTTGCGCCAACGGCTGGCTTCGCCGCGTCGCTTTTATTAGTTTTGGCCGGAGACAGCAAGATCGCTGTTAGATGATCCGCCGAGTGCTAAACTGAACCCAAAGGTCGTTTAGTGAAAAGAGTTTTGGCGATAATTCTAGGCGGCGGCGCCGGGACTCGGCTGTATCCTCTCACCAAACTGCGCGCCAAGCCCGCCGTTCCGCTCGGTGCTAAATACCGCTTGATCGATATTCCGATCAGCAACTGCATCAACTCCGAGATCCAAAGGATTTACGTCCTCACGCAGTTCAATTCCGCCTCTCTCAACCGGCATATTGCGCGCACTTACCACTTGGCGGGCGCGGGATTCTCCCAGGGATTCGTTGAGGTGCTCGCTGCGCAGCAAACGCCGGACAGCCCGAGTTGGTTCGAAGGAACGGCCGACGCGGTGCGGAAATACCTCTGGCTCCTTGCCGAGTGGGACGTCGATCAGTATCTGATTTTATCGGGGGATCATTTATACCGGATGAATTACGCCGATTTTATCCACCGTCATCGGGAGACCAAAGCGGATATCACTATATCGGTAGTGCCTATCGATGAGAGCCGGGCTTTCGACTTCGGTTTGATGAAGATAGATAAAAGCGGGCGCGTGACGGCTTTCAGCGAAAAACCCCAGGGCGATGCGCTCAACTCGATGCGGGTAGACACCACCGTGCTGGGCCTGACGCCTGATGAGGCGAAGAATTCTCCCTATATCGCGTCGATGGGCATCTACGTTTTTGAAAAGCAGATCATGCACGATTTGTTGAGCCGAGCCCCTGGTCGAACGGATTTCGGCAGAGAAATCCTCCCGGACGCGTTGAGCGGCCAGAACGTGCAGGCCTATCTGTTCAATGATTACTGGGAAGACATCGGGACGATCGAGGCATTTTACAACGCCAACCTCGCGCTCACCGAGCAGCCGGACCCACCCTTCAGTTTTTACGATGAAAAGGCGCCGATCTACACGCGCCCGCGCTACCTGCCGCCGACCAAGCTGCTCGATAGCAGAGTCACCGAATCGATGCTAGGCGAGGGATGCATTCTCAAGGAATGCACCGTGAAGCGGTCGGTGATCGGCATTCGCTCGCGCATCGAAACCGGCTGCATCATTGATCATGCGTTGTTGATGGGATCGGACTACTACGAATCGCCGGCGGAACGATTGCAAAATCTAGAGAGCGGAAAGATTCCTTTGGGAGTCGGCGCCAACACCACCATTCGCAAGGCGATTGTCGATAAGAACGCGCGCATCGGACGCAACGTTCAGATCACGAACAACGAGGGGATAGTCGAGGCAATCCGCGAGGACCTCGGCTTTGTCATCCAAAACGGCATCGTCGTCATCATCAAGAACGCGACCATCCCCGACGGTATGGTCATCTAGGCGGATGTCGAACTCAGCAGTTGCGCAGTGGTCGCCGCACCGTTCTCGGATTTAAAGATTAGCGCCCGGCTGCTGAACCCCCGGCTCGATAGCCCGAGAATCATCTGTAGCCGGTTTGTTTTCGGAGTTAGCTTTTTCATTGCGCCGCTGCATTCTGCGCGCCGCCTTCTGTTGCTGCTTCTCCTTGCGCGCCCACGCTTTTTGTCGCTTCTTGAATGTTTCCATAATCTCCTCCTGAGTGTCGATGAATGAAAAGAGCGGTCACCCGGCGTGAACCGCCGAAACTGGACCCGGTCAAGAGGCGACCGGGAACGTGTTAGTTTTGGACGTTGAGATGGACGACTACGTTGCCGCTTAAGTATAACAGAATTGGCGCGTTATGATACCCTTGAAGTCGCCTTTTCTGGGCATGGCGTCTCACCGACACAAGGCTGCTCCTTCGATCCCTACGACCTTGCGTCGCCTTCAACTTCGCCGCGCCGCTGCAGCGCGAGGGCAACACGCCAGCAGAGGGTCGGCCAGACGGCGCCGGCACACCAGCGCGCGAGCACGTCGGTCGGCCAGTGTACGCCGAGATAAACCCGGCTGATCCCGATGCCGAAGGTGAGAAAGATGGCAACCGTTAAAACGTAAATCTTAACACGGGCGGGACCCTGAGAACTGAAATAAGAGTCCCCGCTTCGAGGAGAGGCGCGAAGCTGGCGCGGCGAATGTCGGACCAGCGCAAAGCCATAGTTAATCCGCCTGTTCTCGTTCAACTTTTTTTTTGCGCATGCCGCCTTCGACGATTTTATACTCGAACAGGCGGCATTCGAGCGCGCCGTTGAAAAGCGGCGTGCGCTTGGACGCGGCCAGCCGAATGAGCTTGGGCAGGCGCATGTCGGCCGTGAGAAAATAAGCCCGCCAGCCGCTGAAATATTTTTTTAAGCGATCGCCGAGCTTAGGATAAAACTCGGCGAGTAGCTGCTGCTCGCTGAGGCGCACGCCGTAGGGCGGATTGGTCACGATAATCCCTGCTTTTGCCGGCGCGGCGATTTCGAGCACGTCGGCTTGCTTGAGGCTCACCACTTTGTCTAAACCCGCCGCCGTAAGATTGGTGCGGGCGGTCTTCAGCGCTTCGCCGGAAAGATCGCTGCCGTAAATCGCCAGCGGCATTTTCGCCTTTTGTCGCGCCGCGCTTTGCTGCATCAATGCGCGCCAGCGGGGCTGGTCGAAATTTTTGAATTTCTCAAATGCAAAATGACGCCCCAGCCCCGGCGCGATATCAAGCGCCGTGTGGGCCGCTTCGAGGAGAATTGTGCCGCCGCCGCACATCGGATCGAGCAGCGTCTGGCCGGGCGTCCACCCGGCCAGACGAAGAATGCCGGCGGCGAGATTTTCTCTGAGCGGCGCTTCGCGCGCCGCCACGCGCAGCCCGCGTTTGAACAACGGCTCGCCGGTCGTGTCTAAGTAGAGCGTAAAATCGCGATCGGTCAGATGGGCCTGGAGCGGAACATCCGGCGTGTCGGTATCGACGCTCGGCCGCTGGCCCGAGATTCGGCGCATTTTGTCACACACCGCGTCTTTGATTTTCAGAGTGACGAAGTTGAGGCTGGTCAGCGGACTTTGGGTCGCCGATACATCCACACGGATCGTGCGCGCCGCATCGAACCAATCGGTCCACCGCGGCGCGTAGGCGATACGATAAATATCCTCTTCGCCGCGATAGCCGCCGTCGGCGACCTGCCAGAGCACGCGACTGGCGATGCGGCTGGTGAGATTGACCCGGTAGCAAAGAAAAAAATCGCCGGCGAACTGAACACCGCCGCCGACCGCGTGAACTTTTTCCGCCTTAAGCTCTCGCAGTTCATCAACCAGGAGCAATTCCAGACCGCGCGGGCAGGTGGCAAAAAATCTTTCCATTGCTGGTTGTCAATTTAGCATGCCCAAGGTAAAAAAAAGGGCAACCCTTCGGGTTGCCCTTTTTGCGGTTTGTTCGTTAAAAAAACCCTACCAGCGGTTGCCTCTGCCGCCGCCTTCGCGACCGCGGCCGCCGCGGTTGCCACCGCCGCCACCACCGCCGAAGTTGTCGCGCTTCGCCATTGGTTTGGCTTCGTTGACGGTCAACGTGCGTCCGTCAAGCTGCGTGCCGTTGAGACTATCGATGGCTTTTTGGGCCTCTCCGCTAGAGCTCATCTCGACGAAGCCGAAACCCCGCGATTGGCCAGTAAACTTATCGGAGATCACGCTCGCCGATTCAACGGTGCCGTGCTCCGAGAAGATTTCTTGCAGTCGGTCATTGGTAACCGAATACGGCAATCCACCGACATATAACTTACTACCCATGTTCTCCTCCTATTAGAGAATGTTTTTGTCTTTTCCCTGGGAAACTAACTGCTAATGGGAACCGAACATGGGAGGTCTAAACCGCGCTGATCGGATTGTCCTTTAGAAATGTTCGCAAGGAGTGAGACTGACAGGGGCCTTCACGCTTTGATAAGTCCTCTATCAGAAGGCCGTATACTGATTGAGATGTAGCCATGATAGGCACGATAATCCTCAATGTCAACGGCCCGAACCAGGTCACAAAACCTGTTGCACGCTCCGCCACTCAAACAGTGCAATGATTGACCGGGTTTTTTCCGGGATGGAGGAAAATCGGGACGGCGAAATACTAACAACTGTAGGACGTTCCGCCCGGACACTGAATAATTTCAATCCCTTTGATCTTCGGCCATTTTTGGCATCGACGTTGCTCCTCCGAGTTTGGGACAGGATCCCTATTGAGATTAATGCCGGCAA
>JAICHC010000094.1 GCA_025922795.1 Candidatus Binatia bacterium
GGCACCGCCGGGCTCATTAGTTTCGACGCGCATCTGGACGTGCGGCCGAGCAAAGTGCACCACTCCGGGACTTCGTATTGGAGGGCGTTGGAGGCGGGAGTCAAAGGGGAAAACGCGACGTGGATCGGTGTGCAATCGGCGGCGACGGCCGAGGCGCATAAGCACTATGTGGAGGCGCATGGTGGCAGGATCAGTTGGGGAGACATCCCGGCCGAAGATACGGAGGCGATCGGCGACGCGTTGTCGCCTACCGTCGAGCCGGCCTATGAGTATTTGGACGTGAGCCTGGACATGGATGTCATTTCGATGGCGGAGGCTCCGGGCGTAAGCGCGCCGCAGCCGATCGGACTTCCGGCGTTCGAGGTGTTGGCGATGCTTTCGAACGCGCTGCAACTGCCGAAGTTGCGTACTTTCGGAATCTATGAAACGGCGCCGCCGCTGGACGCGCTTAGTGAGCCGACGTCACGGCTGGCGGCCCGGTGTTTGTGGGAGGGTTTAGCGGCCGCACGGAATAGTCACTCATGCTGATAACGATCAGCGTGAGGAAAAAGACGATCCCGCCGTAAGCCCATACCTGGGTCAGCTTCGTTGTCTTTCGCATGCCCATAAAAACGGTAATAACCAGAACCGCCTTGATACCGGCGATGACCATTGCGATCACAATGTTGGCGAAAGGAACAGCCTCGATCGGAAACATCGCGGCGCCGACCGTGATGACCAGCAATATCAAGAGCCACAGGAAAGTCTTGACATAATCTGAAACCGGATCTATGTGTTCGTGTGACATTTCAGCTCTTCCTAAACAACCACCTTGCCGATCAAATACAGGAGCGGATACAAGAATATCCAGACGAGGTCGACAAAATGCCAATACAGGCCGGCCATCTCTAGCGGCATGTAATCCACGTCTTTCTTTCTGTTGATCCACGCCCTTATGATAAATGTCGCGATAACACCCATGCCGATAAGCACGTGGAACCCGTGCAACCCGGTCATCGCGAAGTACAAGCTGTAAAACAGTTGCTCACCCGGGATCGAGTAAGTCGCAGTATCGAAGTTGGGGCCGGGTATCAGGCGGTGCTCATACTTTGCGTAGTACTCGAACGCCTTAATCACCATAAAGGCCGTAGCACACAGGAACGTTATAGAAAGGAAACCGATTTGCGAGCGGTAGTTTTTCAACATCGCCGCGCGGACAGCAAGCGCCATCGTGAGTGAGCTCGTTAGCAGAACGAGAGTATTGAGGCCTCCGAGCTTCCAATCGAGGTGCTCATGCGCCTCAAAAAACCCTTCATAGTAGTTGCTTCGATAAATAATGTAGGCGGCAAAAAGGCCGCCGAAGAACATCAACTCCGTAACGAGGAAAACCCACATCCCAACGGTGTAGGACTCGTTCTGCTGATTCATGTCCTCGAACTGGTGTGCGAGGTGAGGATCGTGGTGGCCGTGGCCGTGCGTATCGATGACTTGCTCGTTAGATGGTTTCATGCACGTCCTCCTCGGCATCGATATTGTAAGCGTACGCTTCCTCGCGCACAACCGGCGTTACGTGGAAATTCTCGGTTGGGGGCGGCGACGCTGTCGTCCACTCCAATCCCTTGGCCCCCCAAGGGTTTGCCGACGCCTTTTGCCCGTACTTCAATGACCACAGCAAATACGCAATCGTCATGACGTAGCCGCCGATCAGAATGGATGCGCCGCAACTCGAAGCTACGTGCCACACCTGATAGTCGTCGACGTACGCATGGTAACGCCGCGGCATGCCCATGTATCCCATGATGAACTGCGGGAAAAACGTGAGGTTAAAGCCAATGAAAATCGTGAGCGCGGAAAGTTTTCCGAAGGTCTCCGGATACATGCGCCCGGTCATTTTCGGCCACCAGAAATGGATGCCGCCCATGAGACCCATAATCGCGCCGCCGACCATGATGTAGTGGAAGTGCGCCACCACGAAATACGTGTCGTGCATGTGGACGTCCACGCCAAGCGTGGCAAGGAAAAGCCCCGTGAGTCCACCGATTGTAAACAGGCCCAAGAAGCCCAGCGCGAACAGCATGGGCGAATCCAAAATCACCCTGCCCTTGTACATCGTGGCTGTCCAGTTGAACACTTTAACCGCCGACGGCACAGCCACAAGGAAACTCAAGATGGAAAACACGATAGACGTGTAGATCGACTGGCCGCTCGTAAACATGTGATGGCCCCATACGACGAAGCTGAGCGCAGCGATCGCAAGGCTGGAGTAAGCGATGAAGTCGTAGCCGAAAATGCGGTTTCGACTAAAACACGCCATGAGTTCGCTCATCACACCCATCGATGGCAGGATCATGATGTAGACGGCAGGATGCGAATAAAACCAGAAAAGATGCTGGAATAAGACCGGGTCGCCACCGAGAGCCGGGTCGAAAATTCCGATCTGCCCGATGCGCTCGACGCCGACCAGGAACAGGGTAATCGCTAGGACAGGCGTGCCCAACACCATGATGACGCTGGTTGCGTATTGCGCCCAGATAAATAGCGGCAGCCGATGCCAGGTCAGTCCGGGCGCGCGCATCTTGTGGATTGTTACGATAAAGTTCAGGCCGGTAAAGATAGAAGAAAAGCCGGCCATAAACACGCCCGCAACGGCAAGTGTCACGGCTGTGTGCGAAAACGAGGAGCTATAAGGCGTGTAGAACGTCCAGCCTGTGTCGACACCGCCCAGAATAAGGGATGCGAGCGTGAGAGCGGCACCGCTCATAAACACATACCACGACAACAGGTTAAGCCTGGGAAATGCGACGTCTTTCGCTCCGATCATGATCGGGATCAAGAAGTTGCCGAGCACCGCCGGAATCGAAGGTACCAAGAAGAAGAAAATCAGCGTTACGCCGTGGATCGTAAACGCCTTGTTGTAAGCATCGGCAGAGAGGAGATCGCCCGCAGGAGTGAGCAACTCAGCTCGAATAAGACCGGCCATCACGCCACCGATCGCGAAGAATACGGCGATCGAAATCAGGTAAAGCATCCCGATTCGCTTGTGATCGACCGTCAGGAGCCATGAGCTGATCGAGCTCTCGGCGTTCAAGTAATCTTTTTCGGGCAGTGTGTCGACGCCTCGGTAATCTGCTACTTGGCTCATTGGTTTCCTTCCCTGGTCACGGCCGCGGTCACTTCGCCTCCGCTTAGCGACTTGATGTAAGCAATCAACTGAAGCACCTGCTGCTCGTCTAGTTGTCCCTTGAAGCTTGGCATGATCGGCTCATGCCCGGCGACGACCATGCCGTCGGGCTGATAGATCGACGTTCGCAGGTAATCCTCGTCAGCCGTCACCATGCGGCCGTCGTCCAGACGACGTTCCGTTCCGAAAATGCTCGCAAGCGGAACGTACTTGCCGTCGTCGTCCTTCGGTCCGTGGCATGAAACACAATCCATCTCGACAAAAAGCCTTCCTCCGGCTTCGGCTGTTGTTTCGGACTTCTTCGTCGGCAGCAAATTGTTCGTGCCCCACTTGTTTTCCTCGAGCCATTGCTCGTATTCGTCCGGCTCGAGAACGGTAACGTAACCGATCATTTCGGAGTGCTTGGTTCCGCAATACTCGGCGCAAAAGAGGTGGTATCTACCCGGTTTGGTCGCTTCGAACCACTGCGTGTGATAGGTGCCGGGAATGACGTCCTTTTTGATACGAAATGCCGGGATATAGAAAGCATGAAGGACGTCCTGCGAAATCATATTCAACTGCACCGGCCTGCCGACCGGTATATGCAATTCGTTATTTTCCCGCTGTCCGGTCGGATGCTGCAAGTGCCACATCCACTGCTTGCCGACAACGTCGATGTTAAGCACGTTTGCGCCTTTAATGGGCTCGTACAGATCGACGAACAGGTCAGCGCCCCACCAAAAGACCGGCAGGCCCATGAGGAACGGGATTGCGGTCCACGTTAACTCCAGCTTAAGGTTGTGATGGTGGACGTTCGTGCGGTCGGCTTTCGTGCCCTGGCGATACTTCATTACCATCACCAAAACGGGCACAAAAACGATGATCGAAAAGAACAGCGTCAAGCCGAGCAGCAGCATGTACAGATAATCGACTTCGGTGGAAACCTTCGACGCTTGCTCGGGCCAAAATGAGTTCATTCTTCGTCACCTTCCGAAACCGTGCGGGGCGAATGCTTTACGAGATAAACCACCAAACCGCCGATGCACAAAACAGTCAGCAATCCTGCCACCTGTAACAGCCGAAGGATCGCCAAACTGTACTTCCCTGAATTCGGATCCCACAGGAAGCAGTAAGCTACCGCCTGCTCCACAACCGATCCGATTTTCTCCTCGCTCGCATCCATTACGGCGAATTTTAAGTCCCGCGGCGAATATTCGATACCCAAAAAATACTTGGAAGCTCTGCCCTCGGGAGTTACCACTACAAGGCCCGCGGGATGAGCGTATTGGTCGCGCTGGATATCAAATTTATACGAATAGCCGACCGCCTTCGCTACCCGCTGAATCTCGTCCCGGCCCCCGGTCAAAAAGTGCCAGCCCTTTTCAGACCCTTCACGGTCATATTGGTTTAGATACGACCGCAGTTTCGAAGCCGCCGTAACCGGTTCTTCCCGCTCATCGATTCCGACCATGACCACGTCGAACTGGTCGCCAACCGTGAAATTCATGACCCTCAAGGTTCCAACCAAACCGTTCAAGACTTGATTGCACAGGCTCGGGCACTTGTAATAGATGAGTCCGAGAATAACGGGCCTGCCCCTGAACGTATCTCCGAGGGTGACGGCTTCGCCGTTTTGGTCAACAAATTGCGCGTCCATGGGAAGCTGCGCGTCGAGCTTCTGCTCGAACTTCAGGTCGCGAGCGGCAACGATGTCCGGATCGACCGCTTGCGACGCGATTTTCTGGGCCGAAGCGACCGCGCACGCAGCCAACAAACCGAGTGTTAACACTCGCCTCATTGCGAACCACCTCGATGGGGCAGGTTCTCTGCTGCGGTTATTTCGATTGCCTTGTCGATTGGAATGTGCACCAATCCCTTCTCTTCATCTGCCCAGCCGTATCCGTGCAGCCTCGCGTCGGATTTCTTTATAAACTCTTTCATGTCGACACCCGGATCCGCTTGCACCTTGGCGGCGTCGCTCGCAACCGGCTTGACACCGTCTTCGAGGGGGTCGAATGTCGGAGAGTAGCGCAAGATAATCGCATAAAACAAAACGACGAGCGCACCCGTAACAACCAGCCCGGCAAAGTGCAGCGCCGCATAGTAGAAAATCGAGCGCCGCTGGCCGATAAGATCACGAGCTTCATATCCTAGCGACTCGACAACGTGCTGGTCGTGCGGGCTATCGGCTGAAGGTGGCGTGTGATGCTGATCAGGCATGTTCGACAGCCCCCTTCGGCAATAAGCTGTACCGCGGCGTGGGTTCGGTCCTAGCCAATATCTGCGCGAAGAATACGAACCAAATGCCGCCGATTCCCAGGAACGCCCCGATATCCACCAGAGACAAATCTCGGCCCATCGAAGGCAGAATGTTCCAAACCAAGTCGACAAAACGCATGACGAGGATCGCAACCATGGTCGAGCCGAGCATCCACGGCGTCCGCTTCAGCCGACTGCTTAGCAACAGGAAAAACGGCAGGGCGAAGTGTGCCCAGACGAGCGCGGTGCCGACTGCCATCCAAAAGCCCTCTCGTCGCTTTACAAAATAGACGATCTCCTCGGGCAGGTTGCCCGACCAGATAATCAGGAATTGCGAGAAAGACATGTATCCCCACAAGATGACAAGCGTCAAAGTGAGGTTGCCCATGTCTCGCCATTGCTTCACAGTGAGAAGTTTCGAATAAGGTTCGCGCTTCGCCATCGCTACGAGGAAGAGCGATGCAGCCGAGATAGCAGACAGCGAGCAGCCTACGGTCATCAGCAAGCCGTAAATCGTAGAGAACCAGAACTCCTCAAGCGACATCGCCCAGTCTGTGGCGGCGCCGGTGAGCGTGATCACAAAAAACACCGCCATCGGCGCGGCGAGCACCGTGCGCTTCTTGAACCACTTCTCATCGCCTGTTTGGTCTTCCCTCTTGTAGAGGCCGGTAAGCGCGTAGGCGCAAATCGTCCAAAAGCCAAAATAAATAACCGTTCTGGCGGTAAACCAAGTGTCGGAGAGATACCCGGCGGTCTTGTGCTGGTAATTTGCGCTATGCGCGACGATATCGGGGTCCGCCCATTCGTAAATGTGCGACTTCATCGCGAGCATTACCAGCGCCAGCAAAAACATCAGCGGCATCAACTTCGCGCCGGCTTCGAAGAATCGAATGATCGGATATCCCCACGTGCCGCGCGTGAGGTTAATCAAGATCACCATTCCCAGACAGCCGACCGTGAAATATGTCCACGTCACGAAGCCAAAATGAAACGCCTCCCAAACGAAAGGCTCGTTGAAGCCCATCGCAAATAGCGCGATGCCGACGACCGCCGCGATCAGCGCGACCACCGTCAATTTGCCCATACCGCCGATCGGCCTAATGTCCGCCACCGGCAGCCTCCTCTTGCTTATTCGGGTTGGTCACTTCGTCCATTTCTTCGGGAGTCAACGATCCTGCGGGCGTCGTCTGGCTGCGCTGCAAGGCTCGGATGTAAGCGATCGTAGCCCAAACGTCTTCCGCTCCCATTTTCTTCAACAGCACCGGATGTACGTAATCCTTTTTGCCTTGACTGGTATTGATTCCGGATAGCTTCTTCCCGCCGTTCGCGGCGGAATACCCGATGCTAATCACTTGGAAGAAATATCCGGGTGGGGCGGCCATGAGGCGCGGATCGGCAAACGAAACAGGCTGCTTAAAACCCCGTTGGACAATCATGCCGAAACCGTCGCCGGTTTGTCCGTGGCACGGCGAGCAGAAGTGGCCGTAGCGGTCTTGTCCGCGCTCCAGTTTCTCCTTCGTAACGGCGAACGGGAAGCGTTCGGCGGGTGCGCCGTTCTCCGTTCCTTCGAAAAGCAAGGAGTCGTCTTTAATCGAGCCTCGCATGACGGTGTTCTCTACAGGCGACCTCGTTGATCGACCGTCCTCGAAAAAGTCACTTGTTTCATAAGTCTCGACTTTCTTCTGGTACCACATGTCGTCGCGAGCGCACCCGACCACAATGATCGCTGCGATTCCCGCTAACCCCAAAACAAATCGGCGCGTCATGGCGAAATCACCTCTTCCACCGACACGGGTCGCGTGTATTCAAGGGCAGCTTTAGCCTCTTCGAGCGAAAAATTCGGGTCCGAGGCCTCGATGCACAGGAAAAACTTGTCGCGCGTTGCCGCCTCGAAACCCGGCGCGTCGAATATCGGGTGATGCGGACGGGGCAAACCGTTCAGCATGAGCATTCCAACCAGGCCGCTGAGAGCCGCCGCGAGAATCCCGCATTCGAAAGTAATCGGAATAAACGACGGCCAGCTGACGTCGGGCCTGCCACCGATGTTCATGGGATAGTCAATCGCCGAAACGTAGTACTGAAGGGAAAACCCGAGTATGGCTCCGATCACTCCTCCCCAGAAAACGATCCACGTAACCCGGTCGTCCTTGTTTTTCAATTCGTCCACGAGACCCTCGACCATGTACGGCGCGTAGGCTTCGACGTCCCGGTATCCCCGTGCCTTGATCACTTTAGCAGCCGCCAGTAGGTCTTCGCCGCTGTTGTATTTCGCTATGACTCCGTAAAGCAAAGGGTTCATACGACGCCCCCCACGGGTTCGGGATCAGGATCGGGGTCATACTCTCCTCGCTCGTGCTTCTCTTGATGCAACTGATGTCGCAGTTCGGACATGGGAAGCATCGGCACAAATCGCATGAATAGCGCCATGCCGAAAAGGAACAAGCCGAAAGTTCCGGCGTAAACGAGCCAGTCCCACAGCATGGGCCGGAAGTTGCCCCAACTGGACGGCATGAAGTCATGGTGCAGCGAGGTAATAACGATGACAAACCGCTCGAGCCACATACCGATGTTGACAATAATCGTGATCACCCAAAGAATCGCCAAGTTGTTTCTGATTCTGTGGGACCAGAGGAAGAAAGGCGTGATGATGTTGCAGAAAATGAGAGTCCAATAGAACGGCGCATAGAAGCCGAGCGCTCGATTTTTCATCATCGCCCACTCGAAGAACGATCCGCTATACCAAGCGTAAAACGCCTCAGTCATGTAGCCATAGCCGACGATGA